>JBDSGA010000118.1:0-4581 GCA_039919235.1 Thermomonas sp.
TTCCGCGGTCGCAAGAATGGTTTTGAAACGCATCTTGAAATCGCGATCTCGCCCGAAGACGACATCGAACTGCGGCGACTGCGGATTACCAATCATTCGCGCAAACCACGCACGATAGAAATCACGACCTACGCGGAAGTGGTGCTTGCGTCGGCGATCTCGGATGAACTGCATCCGGCCTTCAGTAATCTGTTCGTGCAGACCGAACTGGTGCCCGATCGGCAAGCCATCGTCTGCACGCGCCGCGCCCGGTCACAGGATGAGACGCCACCATGGATGTTCCATCTGCTCGCGGTGCATGAGGCGGACATCGATGCCATTTCGTATGAAACAGACCGGTCGCGGTTCCTTGGTCGCGGCAATGATGCGCGCAGGCCGCAGGCACTGACCGACAGCGTCGCACTGTCCAACAGCGATGGTTCGGTGCTCGATCCGATCGTCGCGATTCGCTCCCGGATCACGCTCGCACCGGACCAGACCACGACCATCGACATGGTCACCGGCGTGGGTTCGAATCGACAAGAGTGCTTGGCGCTGACGGACAAGTACCGCGACCGTCACTTGGCGGATCGTGTATTCGATTTGGCATGGACTCACAGTCAGGTCGTGCGACGTCAGATCAACGCATCGCAGGCGGACGCGCAACTCTACGAGCGCCTCGCAGGACTGGTGCTGTATGCGCACCCCGCGTTGCGCGCCGAGCCGTCGCTACTGCTGCAGAACCGCCGTGGCCAGTCCGGACTCTGGGGACAGGCGATCTCCGGCGACCATCCCATCGTGCTTGTGCAGATCGCCGATGCCGAGAACATCGAGTTGGTCCGCCAAATGGTGCAGGCCTATGCCTACTGGCGCCTGAAGGGATTGACCACTGATTTGGTAATCTGGAATGACGAGCAGGGTGGCTATCGCCAGCAACTGCACGACCAGATCATGGGATTGATCTCGGCTGGCGTCGAAGCCAACGTGATCGACAAACCGGGCGGCATCTTCGTGCGACCTGCGCAACAGATCCCGCAGGAAGACCGCATCCTGCTGCAGTCGGTGGCACGCGTCATCGTCAGCGATGCCCGCGGCACGCTGGCGGAACAGCTGTCGCGGCGGCTGCCACCGGATCCCGTGGTCCCGCTATTGCAGGTGCAACCGATCCAGTCCGAGCTTATGCCGGTGGTCTACGAAAACGACGTGGGGATGTCGGGCGAACATGATGGCGTTGATTCATGGCCATTCGATCCGGTGAACGAGCCGCTCCAACTTGGCAATGGCACGGGCGCGTTCTCCAGCGACGGGCGAGAATATGTGATCGACCTGCTGCCTGGGCAAGCGACGCCCGCGCCGTGGTCAAACGTACTGGCCAATCCGCAGTTCGGCTGCGTGGTCAGCGAAAGCACGACCGGCTATACGTGGTCGGAAAACGCGCACGAGTTTCGCCTCACGCCATGGCACAACGACCCCATCAGCGATGCGGGCGGCGAGGCGTTCTACCTGCGCGATGAGCAGACGGGGCGCTATTGGTCACCGACGCCATTGCCGTGTCGCGGCGAAGGAAGCTATCGGGTGCGCCACGGGTTTGGCTACAGCGTCTACGAACATGTCGAAGACGGCATCGCCAGCGAACTATGGGTGTACGTGGCACGCGACGAAGCGGTCAAATTCAGCGTCTTGCGCGTGCGCAACGAGAGCGGGCGGACGCGCCGGCTCAGCGCCACCGGCTACGTTGAATGGATCCTCGGCGACCTGCATGCCAAGACACAAATGCACGTGGTGACCGAACTGGAGCCCGACAACGCCAGCGGCGCCGTGACTGCGCGAAATGCCTACAACATCGAATTCGCCGGACGTGTGGCTTTCTTTGATGCGGATGGTGGCCATGCCAACGATATTCGCCGCAGCGTCAGTGGCGACCGCACCGAGTTCATTGGTCGCAACGGCAGTCTGCACGCCCCGGCGGCGATGGCACGCGAACGCCTGTCAGGCAAGCTCGGAGCGGGGCTTGATCCCTGTACCGCGATCCAGGTGCCGATCGACCTTGCACCCGGTCAAACGCAGGAAGTCGTGTTCCGCCTCGGCAGTGGACTCACCCATCACGAGGCGATTACCTTGGCTCGCCGCATGCGCGGCATCAATGCAGCGCATGACGCACTCGACGAAGTCCGCGTCCACTGGATGCGGACGCTGGGCACGGTGCAAGTGGAAACGCCAGAACCCAGCGTCGACTTGCTTGCCAACGGCTGGTTGCTGTACCAGACCATTGCTTGCCGCTACTTCGCACGTAGTGGGTACTACCAATCCGGTGGCGCGTTCGGCTTCCGCGACCAGTTGCAGGACACGATGGCCATGCTGCACGCCGAGCCGATGCTCGCGCGCAAGCACCTGTTGTTGTGCGCCGAGCATCAATTCATCGATGGCGATGTGCAGCATTGGTGGCATCCGCCACTCGACCGCGGCGTGCGTACACGCTGTTCCGATGATTACCTGTGGCTGCCGTTGGCGACCTGCCGCTATGTTCAGGCCACCGGCGACCGCAGCGTGCTCGACGAAAGGATGTCGTATATCGAAGGCCGTCGGGTAAATCCGGACGAGGAGTCCTATTACGACCTGCCGTCGCGTTCCGGACTGCGTGAAACGCTGTACCAACATTGCACGCGCAGCCTGCAGCGTGGACTGGAGCTGTTCGGCGAGCGTGGCCTGCCATTGATGGAAACCGGCGATTGGAACGACGGCATGAACCGGGTGGGGGAGGGTGGCAAGGGCGAGAGCGTGTGGCTCGGGTTCTTCCTGTTCGATGCGTTGAAGCGTTTCAACGTCTTGGCCCGTGACCGCGGTGACATGCTGTTCGCCGAACGCTGCGAGAACGCCGCGGTGACGCTGCAAGCCAACCTTGAGCAACATGCCTGGGACGGCGCTTGGTATCGGCGTGCATGGTTCGACAACGGTGCACCATTGGGCTCGACCGAAAGCGATGAATGCAATATCGATTCCATCTCGCAAAGCTGGTCCGTGCTCTCGGGTGCAGCGGAGCCGGCGCGTGCAGGGCAGGCGATGGATTCGCTGTATCAACGCTTGGTGCGGCGCGATGCCGGATTGATCCAGTTGCTGGATCCACCATTCGACAAGACAGTGCAGGACCCTGGCTACATTCGCGGCTATGTGCCGGGTGTGCGTGAGAACGGCGGCCAATACACCCACGCCGCCATCTGGGCGACGATGGCCTTTGCCGAAATCGGCGACAGCGCGCGCGCGTGGGAACTGGCGCGCATGATCAACCCGATCCATCACGCCGCAGACGCCGAGGGCGTGGCCCGCTACAAAGTCGAACCCTATGTTGTCGCTGCCGACGTGTATGCAGTCAGCCCGCACGTCGGTCGTGGCGGCTGGACCTGGTACACCGGCTCAGCGGGCTGGATGTACCGCTTGCTGACCGAATCGCTGCTTGGCTTGCACCGCCATGGCGACATGCTCGAAGTCGTGCCGAGGATCCCGGCAGAGTGGGCGCACTACCGCATCCAGTACCGTCATGGCGAAAGTGTCTACAGCATCGAAATCCGCCAGCACGACGGCGAAGAAACCACGCTGCAACTGGACGGCGTCGCGCAAGCTGGTTTGCGCTTCCGTTTGGCGGACGATGGCGTGGCCCACCGCGTCGACATCCAGTGGCCAAGAACACATCCCTGATGATGAGGCAGCGAGTTCGACACAACGCCGCTGACATCGCAGCCCGAGCCGCCGCCTGCACTGGGATACCCTGATGAACACACACTTTGATTCACCTTCGCCGATCGCTGCAGCGGAACTGCAGGCCATTGATGCTTGGTGGCGAGCCGCCAATTATCTCGCGGTTGGGCAAATCTACCTGCTTGATAATCCGTTGCTTGACGAACCGCTGACGCTTGATCACATCAAGCCACGCCTCGTCGGCCATTGGGGCACGACACCGGGGCTGAACTTCCTCTATGCACACTTGAACCGGGTGATCAAGGCGCGTGATCTCGATACCATCTTCATCACTGGACCGGGCCACGGTGGGCCGGGTCTGGTGGCAAACGCCTGGCTGGAAGGGACATACAGCGAAGTGTATCCGCAGGTGGCGCAGGACAAGGCAGGGCTGCAGCGCCTGTTCAAGCAATTCTCGTTTCCCGGCGGTATTTCAAGCCATGTCGGCGCGGAAACACCGGGGTCGATCCATGAAGGCGGGGAGCTTGGCTATTCCCTGTCACATGCGTTTGGCGCGGCCTTCGATAACCCCAACTTGCTGGTCGCCTGCGTCATCGGTGATGGCGAGGCTGAGACCGGGCCACTCGCAACAGCGTGGCATTCCAACAAATTCCTGAATCCAGCGCGCGATGGCGCGGTGCTGCCGATCCTGCATCTGAATGGTTACAAGATCGCCGGTCCCACTGTGCTGGCGCGCATCCCGCACGAGGAACTGGAGGCATTGCTGACGGGTTATGGCTACGCGCCGTACTTCGTGGAAGGCGATGATCCAGTGGTCATGCATCAACGCATGGCGACCGTACTGGATGAAGTCATCGACCACATCCATGCAATCCAGCACAAGGCCCGCATCGAAGGTGTGGGCACACG
>JBDSGA010000119.1:0-21066 GCA_039919235.1 Thermomonas sp.
CGCCTGTACTTCGCGCCGGGCTCTGCTTATCGCTACAGCAACAGTGGTTATGCGCTGTTGTCGCTGGTGGTGGAGAAGGCCTCCGGGATGGACTATCCGGCGTTCCTGCAACAGCGCATCTTCGCCCGGCTGGGCATGCATGACAGCGTAGCGTTTGTCGCGGGTGGAACGCAGGTGACGCATCGCGCATACGGCTATAGCCAGGTCGATGGCTATTGGCAACGCACTGATCAGAGCACGACCAGCGCGGTGCTCGGCGATGGCGGGATTTATTCGTCGATCGACGATCTGGCACGCTGGGATGCTGCGCTGTACGACGACCGCTTGCTGAGTGATGCATCGCGCGCGCTGGCCTTCAGCCCGCAGGTCGACGTCACTGGCGAGCCGTACAAGGCTTCTTACGGATTCGGTTGGCGAATCAGCGGCGACATGTTGTGGCATTCCGGCGAAACGATCGGCTTTCGCAACGTGATCCTGCGTTGGCCGAAGCAGCATCTCACGGTGATCCTGCTCAGCAATCGCAATGATCCCGAACCGTATGCGACCGCATTGGAGGTCGCCAAGCTGTTCATCACTGATTGAGTTGCAGCCTCAGGCCCGCATCGAGTTTCCAAAGTCAGCCGGGCTGTACCTAGCCCCGGCCTGTGCGCTGGCGCGCTTGTCACGGGCTTCATCCTTGATGGCGGACACTTCGGGTCTATGATCTGGTTGGCAATCGCCATGACTGACAAGAAGACCGCATCCTCATTTCCCGCGCTTGCCGATCCCGACCTGCTGCGCCAGCAATGCCTGATCGACGGCCAGTGGCGTGACCAAGCCGACAACGCAACCTGCGATGTCACCAATCCCGCCAGCGGCGAACGCCTGGGTACCGTGCCCGACATGGGGGCATCCGACACCACTGCGGCCATCGACGCTGCGCAGGCGGCGTTTCCCGCATGGGCGCGCAAGACCGCGAAGGAACGCGCGCAGATCCTGCGTCGCATGTACGAGTTGATGCTCCAGCATCAGGATGACTTGGCCACGATCATGACCGCGGAGCAGGGCAAGCCACTCGCTGAGGCCAAGGGCGAGGTGGCGTATGCCGCGGCTTTCCTGGAATGGTTTGGCGAGGAAGCCAAGCGCATGTACGGCGACATCATTCCCGGCCACGCCGCCGACAAGCGCATCATGGTCTGGCGCCAGCCGGTTGGCGTGGTGGCGATGATCACGCCGTGGAATTTCCCGTCCGCCATGCTCGCGCGCAAGATGGGACCCGCATTGTCTGCAGGTTGCACAGTGGTGTGCAAGCCTGCGCTGCAGACGCCATTTTCCGCGCTCGCACTGGGCGTGATTGCGGAGCGCGCCGGGCTGCCGCCGGGCGTGCTCAATATTGTCACCGGCCATTCGTCATCCGACATCGGCAAGGCCATGACCTCGCACCCGAAGGTACGAAAACTCAGCTTCACCGGCTCTACCGAGGTCGGCAAGAAGCTGATGGCGCAATGCGCAGAAGGCATGAAGCGGGTCTCGCTGGAACTGGGCGGCAACGCGCCGTTCATCGTATTCGACGATGCCGATCTGGATGCCGCAGTGGAGGGCGCGATCGCCAGCAAGTACCGCAATACCGGGCAGACCTGCGTCTGCGCCAATCGCCTGTTCGTGCAGGACGGCGTGTACGACGAATTCTCGAAGAAACTGGTGGCGGCCGTTTCGAAATTACGGGTCGGCGATGGACTCAAGGGCGACACTGACCAAGGGCCATTGATCGACGACAAGGCCTTGGCCAAGGTCGAGGAACACGTGGCGGATGCGGTGGCCAGGGGTGCGAAAATCGCGCTGGGCGGCGAGCGCCATGCGCTCGGCGGCACGTTCTTCGAGCCAACCGTGTTGCTCGACGTGGACATGGACATGCAACTCGCCAAGGAAGAAACCTTCGGGCCGGTGGCGCCGCTGTTCCGCTTCAAGCATGAAGACGACGCAATCAGCATGGCCAATGCCACCGAGTTCGGTTTGGCGGGCTATTTCTACACCCGTGACTTGGCGCGCAGCTGGCGCGTGGCCGAAGCGCTGGAGTGCGGCATCGTCGGCATCAACACGGGATTGATCTCCACCGAGGTCGCGCCGTTCGGTGGGATCAAGCAGTCCGGCACCGGCCGCGAAGGTTCGAAGTACGGATTGGCCGATTACACGGAGCTCAAGTACACCTGCGTGGGCGGCGTTTAGGGGGCGCGCTGACACTCGCATCTACCGCTGGCATCAGCCTCACGCGGCGCTGGTTACCCCACAAAACAAAAACCGGCCAAGGCCGGGTTTTTGCATGACATCCCACCACGTGTGAAGTGGTGGAGCGAAGGGGGATCGAACCCCTGACCTCCACGATGCGAACGTGGCGCTCTCCCAGCTGAGCTATCGCCCCATGTAACAGATAACGCGGCCGATTATACGGAGGCAGCCGGACTGCCGCCAGTTGCCAGGATGGCTGCCAGCTTTGGCTCCAGCAGGCAGCGTCGCCACCCGGACAGCGCCCCTGGCCAATCCTGGCCATCCTGCAGCGCTTCCAGCCACTTGCGCGAAGCAAGTAGCCCGTCAGGCAAGCCCAGTTCCACTGCGAGCACGGAAACAGCCTCCTGCATCGCGCGCAGTTGTTTTTTGTCGCGGTCTTCGCCAAGGGCCAGCGGCGCATCCGCTTCATCGGACAGGGGTGTCGTCAATGCCTGGAACAGAGGATCACACAAGCTGCGCGGCGATTTCGGGGTCGCTTCCAGCAGGCCCCGCATGGCATGCGCATCGGCAGGCTGTTGTCGGGCAATCGTGACCGCTAATTCGTTATCCAGGATCCAGCTGCGCGGCCGGTCGCTGCCGCGTGCATGCGCGTCGCGCCAACGCAGCAGGCGCAACAGCCGGATCTGGGCATCGCGCTCCAGGAATTGCGCGCTGCGCAAGGGCAGGTGCGGCCAACGCTCGCCATCGTCGTCGGCAACGCCAGACAGCAAACGATTGCAGTCTTCGCCGAGCCACTGGCTACGGTCGAGACCGGCCAACTTCGCGTCAAGCTGCTGATGCAGGTCGTGCAGGTGGCGCACATCGTCTGCCGCATATTGCAGTTGGGCGGGCGACAGTGGCCGCCGCAACCAGTCCGAGCGGGTCTCGCCCTTGTCGACGATGACACCGGTTTGCGCCAGGACCAGTTTCTGGTAGCCCATGCCGCCACCGATGCCGGCCAGCGCGGCGGCAATTTGGGTATCAAACAAGGGGGCAGGCAGCACGCCACATGCATGCTTGAACGCCACCAGATCCTCGCTGGCACTGTGCATGACCTTGAGCACGCCCGAATCGGCAAGTAGCGGCGCCAAGGCATTGGTCATGCCGGGTATCAGCGGATCGACCAGCAAGATGCCGTCGTCACCGTCGTCACCGCTGTCGTGCAGCGCGATCTGGACCAAGGCCAGTTGCGGCCAGTAGGTGCGTTCGCGGATGAATTCGGTATCCATCCCGATCACGGCGGGTGGGTGCGCGATGCGTTCGCGTAGCAGGTCGGGGCTGTCGATCCAGGTTGTCATGCCGCCATTATGCGGTTGCCGGGGTGGATGGCTTACCCTAACTTCGATGTTTCTCTTGCCATCATTGGCTGATACGGACGGAGACCGGGATTTGCGCGCAATCTGGACCGCCATCGTGATCGTGTTGCTGTTTGCCGCGTGCGAACCTGAAAAGCATGCGGGCGCGCCTGGGCCGGGCAAGCCGCCATCGGTGGCCGTAGCACCGTCTGTTCGGGCCGGTAGCGTGAGCATCAGTGGCGATGACGCACTGGCCCAGGTACTGAGCTGGTCGCTGCCAGCCGTGGTGGTTGAAAAAGACGGCGTACGCGCGACACGGCGCAAACTGAAACATGCGCTGAAAACAGATGACCTGTTCGAAACACCAGAATCTGCCATTCCGCTGCTCTTCGGATTGCAACGCCTGCAACCCGAGGACGCTGGCTTGGCAGTTCAATTGGCAGTCGCACGCGAGGCACTGGTGGCGCAAGGCGATGCCGCCTTGCTCGAGGGCGATGCTGACCTTGTTGCGCTGCGAGCAGCTCAGCGCCGCGCTTCTGTATTGCGCAAGCTGTGGCCCGCCGATGCCGAGGTCTTGGCGTACTTGGCGCGGGTTGATCGCAGTGAGCGTGCGTGGGACCACAATGCTGCGGCAGATGCATTATTGGCCGCTGGCCAATTGGGTGAAACCGGTGGAGGTGCGCTGGCGGCATACCGGGCTGCGCTGTCGCTGCGTCCGGGCCAGCCACGCGCAACCCAAAGTATCGTGGCGGTCGAGACGGGCTTGATTGGGCGTGCCGAAGCCGCTGCGCGGAGGGGCGATTTCAACCAGGCGCAGCAGCAGTTGGCCTATGCCGCCAAGGTGCGCTCCGACCCCGCGACGATTCCCGCTGCACTGCGCATGATCAATGCAATCCGTGGCGAGCGGCTGCGGCGCCTCCGCGATGAGGGCTTGATCGCGCTAGGCGAACCGGACGGGCTGCGGATCGGGCGCGAACGGCTCGCCGAAATGCTGCGGATTGCGGATCCCAGTGATGCTGCCAGCGTGGAATTGCGGCAACGCATCGATCTGGTCAGTCACTACGGATTGTTCCGGCCCGGGCAAGTCTTTACGGACGAATTGAACCGTGGTGGTCGTGGTCCCGAACTTGTGGTGATTCCGCACGGCACCTTCCGAATGGGTGCGCCGGACGGCGAGCAAGACGCGACACCGGCGGAACAACCGGAGCATGAAGTTCGGCTCGAGCGCGGGTTTGCAATGACCCGCCAGGAGATCACGGTGGGTGAGTACGCGCGCTTCGTGACGATAACCGGCTATCGGTCACGCGCAACCCAACGCGGACATTCGATGGCATACGACCCGCGCAGCGGCAACTTCGTCCGCAGCAGTGGCGTCGATTGGCGTTCGACCTACGATGGAAAGCCGGCAGCGGCAGGTATGCCGGTCGTGCATGTCACCGCGCGCGATGCGGAAGCCTATGCGGAGTGGCTGGGCAAGGAAGCTGGCGCCCATTACCGGTTGCCGAGCGAGGCCGAATTTGAATATGCAATGCGTGCGGGCAGTCAGACGCGCTACCCGTGGGGCAACGGAAAGCCCCCGCCTGCCAGCGAAAATCTTACCGGTGGTTTGGATCGATCCCCTCAAGGCCGCACCTGGAGCAATGCCTTTGCAGCTTATGGGGATGGCTGGTGGGGACCAGCACCGGCCGGTAGCCTGGCACTAAATGCATACGGTCTTCACGACATGGCGGGCAATGTGAGCGAGTGGGTCGCCGATTGCTGGCACAAGGGCTATCGCCGGGCACCGGCAAATGGGGCAGCCTGGGTCAATCCGGGATGCCGCAACCGCATGTATCGCGGTGGCTCATGGGCCAGTTCACCGGCAGAGGTACGTTCGGCATGGCGTGCATCGGGCGGAGCGGACGCCACCAATGCACGGGTCGGTTTCCGGCTGGTGCGGCAAATTTGAGTCATCCACGACGCGCGCAGGCGCAGGGAGCAACTGATGAGGCAGGATCCATTTGGCAACCAAGCACAACCAACGCGTCGCCGCACCGGCGGCTTGCGCTTGTGGGTATTGCTGTTGTTCGCCGGCTACGGGGTGTTTTACTGGTTCTCCAACCGCAGCACGGACCCGCTGACTGGCGAGACGGTGATGATCGACAAGAACATTTCTCCAGATGACGAGAAGGCACTTGGCCTGCAGGCCTACCAAGAGATCTTGCAGCAGGAGCAGCCGATCGACCAAAACTCCCAAGTGGCAAAGCAGGTGCGCGACATCGCGCAACGGCTGATTGCGAAGATCCCCGAAGTCGAGGACGCACTGGCCGCCGAACATGGCCTGCAAGCAAACCATGTGGAAAAATCATTCGACTGGGCAGTGACTGTATTGCAGTCAGACCAAGCCAATGCGTTCTGCCTGCCGGGCGGCAAGATGGCGGTCTATACCGGCCTGTTGCCGGTGGCGCAGAACGCCAACGCGGTAGCGATCGTGATGGGCCATGAGATTAGCCACGCGCTGTTGCGTCATGGGGCCCAGCGCATGACCGAACAGAAGCTGGCGCAGATCGGGCAGATGGCTGGGGCGATGAGCGGCATGGACCAGAGCCAGATGCAGGCAGTGATGTCGGTCTATGGCTATGGGCGGGCGCTCCCGTATGCACGCAAGCAGGAAACCCAGGCCGATGAAATGGGCCTGATGCTGGCCGCTGCTGCTTGTTATGACCCACGCGAAGCGGTGCCGCTATGGCAGCGCATGGAGCAGATGTCCGGTGGTGGTGGGCAGCCTGAATTTGCGTCGACGCATCCCAATCCTGGCACGCGTATCGAGGCACTGCAGGCGCTGATGCCGAAGGCGATGGCCTACCAGCAGAAATTCTGTCCGCAGGGTGCAGCTGCCGGCATGAAGTGAATCGTAGTCTGGCGGGTTGATCCGTTGAAATTAAAAACGGGCCATCTGGCCCGTTTTTCTTGCATCGCCAAAAAGGGCGTTTCAACGACCGCGCGGCTTGCCTTGGGTGCGTGTATCCGCCGGGCGCGGAGCGGGCTGGCTGCCCAGTCCGCCCACCAGGTTCTGCTGGAAATCCTTCCACATGTCCATGTTGCGTTCCGTCAACTGGTTGAGCATCGTCCAAGGTGTCTGCCCGATCAGTCCGCCCATCTGCTGCCGGAATTGTTGCTGCTGCTCCAGGAACACCTGCATCGAGCGCTCCAGATAGTTGCCCATGAAACCTTGCAGTGAATCCCCATAGAAGCGGATCAACTGGGTCAGCAGTTGGGTGGACAGCATCGGCTGCCCATCCTGCTCATGTTCGGTGATGATCTGCAGCAAGACTTGGCGAGTCAGGTCATCGCCGGTCTTTGCATCACGCACTTCGAAGGACTCGCCATCCACGATCAGCTGGCGCACATCCTCGATGGTGATGTAGCTGGAGATCTCGGTGTCGTACAAGCGACGATTCGGATATTTCTTGATAATGCGGATTGCAGTCATTGAACAAAAACTCTAGCGGTGCTGGCTGCAGCATGGCGCAGCGCAACACGGCTTGCAACTGCACAAAATGAACAGACCGACGAGGCCGGCCTGTGGCTTGACACCCAGCCCCAGCGTCATGGGGCGATTCGCACTGCAGGTACGATTCGCCTCACCAACCCATGTGATGCCCGCCATTGATGTCGAGGTTGGAACCGGTGATCCAGCTGGCCTGCTCATCGGCCAGGAAACCGACGCCATAGGCGATTTCTTCCGGGGTTCCCAAGCGGCCGGTGGGGATGTCGGCGACGATCTTCGCGCGCACTTCCTCCGGCACCGCCATCACCATGTCGGTCGCGATGTAACCGGGCGAAATGGTGTTGACGGTCACGCCGTTGCGGGCGTTTTCACGTGCCAGGGAAATGGTGAAGCCGTGCATGCCGGCCTTGGCCGCCGCGTAGTTGGCCTGGCCGTACTGGCCCTTCAGTCCGTTGATAGAACTGATCTGAATCACACGACCCCACTTGCGCTCGCGCATGCCTTCGATCACCGGGCGGGTGACGTTGAACACCGAATTGAGGTTGGTATTGATCACGTCACACCACTGGTCGGCCTTCATCTTGTGGAAGGTGCCATCGCGGGTAATGCCAGCGTTGTTGATCAGGATGTCGACTGGGCCAAGCTTGGCTTCAAGCTCGCGCACCATCGCTTCCGCTTCGATGGACGAGGTCACGTCCCCCTTCACCAGCATGACGTCATAGCCTTCGGCTTTCATCTTCTCCTGCCAGGGACGCGCGCGTTCTTCGCTGCGGTAATTGGTTGCGACCTTGTGGCCCATGTCGGCCAGGCGCTTGACGATGGCGGTACCAATCCCGCCGGTACCGCCGGTCACGAGGGCGATTCTGGATGTCATCGGGTTCTCCAATTGGGAATACTGCGGAAGTGGTCATTCTAGTCGCGCGCTATTGCAGCGGTGTTGTGCACTGCGGCGGATGCAGGCAAGCCCTGGCGCGGGATCTGGGCCGGCTGGAATGCCTCCAGCGCGGCATCAAGGAACTCTGCAGGCGTGTCGCCGGCGGCATGGGCCAATGGTGCTTGTCCCAGGGATTGCCACAACGCATGCAGGGCGGCTAGCGGGTCGCTTGCATCAACAGGGAATGCGGCATCGGACTTGGACAGCTTGTAGCCATCGGCATCGCGCAACAGTGGCAGGTGCGCATAATTCGGTGTGGTCAAATCCAGCGCGCGTTGCAGCAGAATCTGACGCGGTGTGGAATCGAGCAGGTCCGCGCCACGCACTACGTCGGTGATGCCTTGGGCCGCGTCATCTACGACTACTGCCAGTTGATAGGCCCACAAGCCGTCCGCACGGCGCAAGATGAAGTCGCCGACGTCGAGATCGACCCGCTGTTCAACGCGGCCATGCACGAGGTCATTGAATTCGATGACGCAATCGTCTGGCACGCGCAGGCGGATCGCCGGCTTGGACCGTCGCGTGGTCGGCACGCAACTTCGATGAATTCCGCCGCATGCCGCGAGTTCGGCGCGACTGCAATGGCATTCGAATGCGATGCCGTTGGCCATCAATCGCTGCAGTACCTCGCTGTAAAGCGGCCCACGCTGGCTCTGGCTGACCACGTCGCCGTCATGCTGCAAACCGAAATTGGCGAGTGTTTGCAGTTGCGCAGCGGCCGCACCCGCGACCTCGCGTGGTGGATCGAGATCCTCGATGCGCAGCAACCACTGCCCCTTCGCTTGTCGTGCCAGCAGCCAGCTGCCGAGTGCGGACAGCATGGAGCCGGCATGCAACGGACCGCTAGGCGAGGGCGCGAAGCGGCCCCGGTAGCTGATGTCTGGGAGCGACACGGCGCCGCCAACGCGTGGCAACTCAGCTGAAATCGTAATTCATGTCCGGCCCGGCCGAGGCCAGGAAGTCGCCCTGCACGTAGTCGATGCCGGCTGAAAACAGCATGCTCATGCTCGCCGCATCCTGCACGCGCTCTGCAATGGTGCGTATTCCGCGCGTGGAGGCTTGGCTGGCAAGGTTGCGGATCTTCTGCTGGGATTCGGGGTTCTTGGCCAAGTCGTCCATGAACTGCGGATCCAGCTTGAGGAAAGCGGGATCGAAATGCTGCAACAGTTGCAGCGAATTCAGGCCCGCACCGAATTTTTCCAATGCCGTGCGTGCGCCGAAACCGGCGATCGCACTGGTGAAATCCTGTGCCGCGCGCAAGTTGGTGAACACTTTCGCTTCCGCGATCGCCAGGACCAGTTGCTCACCGGCCACGCCGGCGTCCGCCAGCGTCTGGGCGATGAAGTCAGCCATGCTCGCGTCCTGCAGTGCTTCCTGAGAAAGCGCAAGCAACAAGCTGGTGGTCTTCCCGGTGGCCTTGCGCTGGCTGATCAACCTGACCGCATTGGTCACTGCCCAGCGGTCGATGTCGCCCAGCAAGGCATGCTCCTCCGCGATCGGCAGCCAGCGGTCGGATGCCACCGGTTCGCCATCGCTGCCCTGCATGCTCAGGAATACTTCGTACATCTCGCTGCCGTCGCCCTGCAGGGCGATCACCGGCTGGAAGTCGAGCCGGAACGCGTCATTGTCCAATGCACTTCTGATGCGCGCGACCCACGCCGCGATGCGTTCTTCCTCGGCGCGATCCACTGCGCCCGGGTCGAACAGGTCGAAGCGATTGCCGCCCACGCCAATGGACGACACCACGCCTTGACTGGCCTTCGCAAGGACTTGACTCGTGCTGGCGATTTTTTCGCCAATCTGTACGCCACCAATACTGACCGTGGCGTTGAGCGAACTCTCGCCGACTTCCAGCACATTCTCGGCAAACGCGGCGCAGACGCGGCCAGCAAGTGCTTTGGTCGAGACATGGTCGCTGTTGCGCGTCAGCAGGGCCAACTGGTGATCACCGAAGCGCGCCGTCATCGCACCTTCGGCCGCGCGATCCAGGCGCTGCGCCATCGCCGCGATCAGGTCGTCGGCGGCGTCAAGGCCGATCACGTCCAGCAGCTTGGCGTAGTGGTCGGGCTCGATCAGCAGCAGGCCATGGGCGGAGCCTTGCGATGCTGCATCTGCTACGGCGTCTTCCAGTGCTGCCAGGAAAGTCGCGCGGTTGTACAGGCCGGTGGCCTGGTCACGCTGCTTGAGCTCCTGGACCTGGCGTGCCAGTTCCGGATCGTGCTCCTGTTCCTGGCGTCGGAAGATGACCTGCTGGCAGGCTTCGCCCTCGTAGGTTGCGGCGGTGAATTCCATCACGGCCGGGAAACCGTTGCCTTCGATGTCGCGTGCGGTCAATTCGTAGCGCGGTGGTGGTGCTTCACCCTTGGACAGGCGCTTGAGCAGCTTCTTGAATTCGTCGACATCTGCACTGGACACCAAATCGAGCAGTGACATGCCTTCGATCTCGTCGAAGGTCTCCAGCCCGAACATCTCTAGATAGGCCTGGTTGGCGCGAATATGCATGCCTTCGTGGATGTAGGCAATCGGTTCGCGCGATGAATCGATCAGGGCATCGCAACGACGTTCCGTCTCGCGCTTCTGTGCTTCGAGGTGGCGCTGCGAACGACGCGAATCGAGGTCGTGCCATTCGGTGCGCACTGTCTTGAGGAATTGTTGCGGACGGCCCCGCAGGGCGACAGCCTGCGCACCCTGTGCCTGCACGTTGTCAAGGATCTCGTCGGTGATGCCGTCCAGGACGGCCAGCAGCGGCACGTCGCGACCGCAGCCCATCACGATCGCAGCGACTTCATTGAAGGGTAACTGGGTGGATGCATGCTCGGCCAGCACCAGATCAACGGTCTGTTGCCCCAACATCTGCGCCAGTTCGTCCAGCGATTCCGGCCGCAGCGGGCGCACCGCGATGCCGGCATTGCGCAAGCTACTGACAAGCGCCTCCGCTTCGTTGACTTGATCGTCGACGAGCATCAATCGAAGTGCGGTGTCCTTGCCGATCGCCATGACGTTGAGTCTTCTGCAAGCAGTGCCTGAAGGGAAGGCTACATCATCCAGTCGTGATTGCGCTGTCTTGAGCGGCCATCAGCGGGGTCTTTCCCGGCGCGCCGGCGACCTCACGAACGAGTCGCGGCAACAGGTAGCCTGGCAAGCGTGCGGCAAGCGCCGCGTGCAGTGCAAGCGCCTGCGCATCGTCGATTTCGAAGTGTGCAGCGCCGGCCACCCGGTCCAGCTGGTGCAGATAGTAGGGCAGCACGCCTGCCTGAAAGCCCCGTTCGCATAGATCCGCCAGGGCAACGACCGAATCGTTGACGCCGCGCAACAGCACGGCTTGGTTGAGCAGGGTCGCGCCGGTTGTTCGCAGTGCCGCCAATGCCTCATCCACGTTCGCATCGAATTCGTTGGCATGGTTGGCGTGGATCACCACGGTCACCGGCCAGGGTAAGCCTTGCAACCATGCAAGCAGGCCGGTATCGACTCGTTCCGGCAAGACCACCGGCAACCGCGTGTGGATGCGCAAGCGGCGCAGATGCGGAATCACGCGCAACGCGTCAGTCAGCTCGGTCAGCTTGTGGTCGGCCAGCGACAACGGGTCGCCACCCGACAGGATGACCTCATGCAGCGATGGATCAGCGGAGATCAGCGCCACGGCCTCGCGCCAGCCGGCAGCAGCAGCGGTGTCCTCGGCATAAGGATAGTGGCGTCGGAAGCAGTAGCGGCAATGCACTGCGCAGCTGCCAGTGGCGATCAGGAGCGCGCGGCCTTGGTACTTGTGGATGAGCCCGCCGCCGCGTCGCGCGTGGCTATCGCCCACGGCATCCAGTTCGAAGCCAGGGACGACCCGATCTTCGTTATCCAAGGGCAGCACCTGGCGCAGCAGCGGGTCATTCGGATCGCCGTGGCGCATGCGGGCGACAAAGCCGCGCGGCACCCGCAGCGGGAATTGGCGGGATTCGGACAAGTTGCCCGCCAGTGACTCCAAGCCGAGTAGGCCCAGCAATTCCAGCGGATCGCGCACGGCGTCTCGCCATGCCTGTCGCCAATCCGGCGTGGCGGCGAAGGGATGCGAGCGGATGGGGGCAACAGGTATCATGTGCGGCTTCGATCCATGACCGTTCCGGCGTTGCCGGAACTCCAAACCACCCATTTTAGCCGCCCTGTGGGTGGCGCCGAGGAGTTCCCATGGCCACTTTGGGCCTGAACGATGTCAAGACCGGGCAGAAAATCCTGATCAACAACGATCCGTGCGTCATCACCGAGTGCGAATACGTCAAGCCGGGGAAAGGCCAGGCCTTCACCCGCATCAAGTTCCGCAACATCAAGAATGGTCGCGTGGTCGAGCTGACCATGAAAGCCACGGACTCGCTGGAAGTCGCCGACGTGGTCGACACCGACATGCAATTCCTCTACGCCGATGGCGAGCATTGGCACTTCATGAACCCGGAAAGCTTCGACCAGTTCCAGGCCGACAAGGCTGGCATGGGCGGCGCGGACAAGTGGCTGAAAGGCGAAGAAGAGTGCGTCGTCACCCTGTGGAACGGCTCGCCGATCATGGTCAACCCGCCGAACTTCGTTGAACTGAAGATCACCGAGACCGACCCCGGTGTGCGCGGTGACACCTCCGGCGGTGGCGGCAAGCCAGCCGTGCTGGAAACCGGCGCGGTGGTCCGCGTACCCCTGTTCGTCGGCCAGGACGAGACCATCAGGGTCGACACCCGCAGCGGCGAATACGTGTCACGGGTGAAGTAAGCCGATGACCGACGCCGCCCGGCAAGCCTGCGATGTCCTCATCGAAGCCGGCTGGGTCGTGCCGGTGGTCCCGCACGGCGTGGTCCTTCCGGATCACGCCGTTGCCATTTCCGGCAGCCGGATCATTGCCGTGTTGCCCACCGTCGAGGCGCGTGCGCGTTTTGCGCCGGCCGAGACGGTGTCGCGCCCGGATGCGGCGTTGATCCCCGGCCTGGTCAACGCGCATGCACACAACCCGATGACCCTGCTGCGCGGCATTGCCGATGACCTGCCACTCAAGGTCTGGCTGCAGCAGCACATCTGGCCGGTGGAAGCAGCCGTCATCGGCCCGGATTTCGTGGCAGATGGCGTGACCCTGGCCATTGCGGAAATGCTGCGTGGCGGCACAACGTGCTGCAACGAAAACTATTTCTTCCCCGACGTGCAGGCCGCGACCTACAAGCGTCACGGCTTCCGCGCGCGGGTCGGGCTGCCGGTCATTGATTTTCCGACCGCCTGGGCCCGCAGCGACGACGAATATTTCGATCGCGCCGGCGAGGTGCACGATAGTTGGCGCGACGATGCCTTGGTCAGCACCGCGTTCGCACCGCATGCGCCGTACACGGTCAGCGATGCCAACTTCGCGCGGGTGCGGATGCTCGCCGACCAGCTCGATGTGCCGGTGCACCTGCACCTGCATGAAACCGCGCAGGAAGTGCAGCAGTCCATCGACGAACACGGCCAGCGTCCGATTGCGCGCCTCGACCGGCTCGGGCTCGTCAACGACCGCCTGATCGCGGTGCACATGACCCAGCTGACTGACGCCGAGATTCACCTGTGCGCGGAACGTGGCGTCGGCGTGGTGCATTGCCCGGAGTCCAACCTCAAACTGGCCTCGGGCTTCTGTCCGGTCTGCGCATTGCAGCGCGCCGGCGTGACCGTGGCAATCGGCACCGATGGCTGCGCCAGCAACAACGACCTCGACATGTTCGGCGAAACCCGCACCGCGGCGCTGCTGGCCAAGGCCGTGGCCGATGACGCGGCCGGATTCAATGCGCATGAGGCGTTGCGCGCCGCCACGCTGGGCAGCGCCAAGGCGATGGGGCTGGATGACGTCATTGGCAGTATAGAAATTGGCAAGCAGGCCGATCTGGTCTGCGTGGACCTGTCGGCGCTGGAAACACAGCCGCTGCACAACGTGGTGTCGCAGCTGATCTATGCCACTGGCCGCCACCAGGTCAGCGATGTCTGGATTGCCGGCACAGCAAAATTGCGCCAACGCGTGCTGGTCGACATGGACCTGGACGGCGTGCTGGCGAACGCGCGCCAGTGGCGCGAACGTATCGCCTCAGTGAGGACAGGATGAGCACGCCAACCAGCAACTTCAGCCAAAGTGAACTCGACAAGTTCGACGAACTTGCACAGCGGTGGTGGGATCCGCAAGGCCCGCAGAAAGCACTGCACGCCCTGAACCCGGCGCGCCTTGGCTACGTTTCGGAACGTGTATCGCTGGCCGATGCAGCGGTGCTGGATGTCGGCTGCGGCGCCGGTTTGCTCAGCGAGGCAATGGCGCAAGCCGGCGCGCGGGTGACCGCGATCGATTTGGCACCGAACCTGCTGAAAGTTGCGCGCCTGCATGGACTCGAAACCGGCGTCAAGGTCGATTATCGCGAAACCGCGGTCGAAACCTTGGCCAGCGAACAGCCAACTTCCTTCGATGCCATCACCTGCATGGAAATGCTGGAACACGTACCTGATCCGGCATCCATCATCCAAGCGTGTGCGCGCTTGCTCAAGCCGGGCGGCCAGCTGTTCGTGTCCACCCTCAACCGCACGCCCGCAGCGTTTGCACTGGCGATCGTCGGTGCCGAGTATGTGGCTCGCGTGTTGCCGAAGGGCACGCATCAATACCGCGATTTCATCAAGCCCTCGGAACTGGCCAAATGGCTGCGCGATTCCGGGCTTGAATTGCAGGACGTCAGCGGGCTGATGTACGAGCCGTGGCGCGACAGCGCGCGGGTCGTGTCGCGTACCGACATCAACTACCTCGCTTGCGCACGCAAACCGGAATGAGTCCACCACGGTTCCCGCGGGTAGTGCTGTTCGACCTGGACGGCACGTTGCTGGACAGCGCGCCGGACATGCTGGCCACGGTCAATCGCATGCGCGCTGCGCGTGGGCAAGGGCCGATGCTGCTCGCCGACCTGCGCCCGCATGTGTCGCGTGGCTCGCGGGCGATGAGTGCCGCCGCATTCCCCGAGTTGAAGGGCGAAGTTCCACCGGAGATGGTCCGCGAGTTCCTTGATCTGTACGAGCAGGAGCTCGGGAAGCACAGTCTCTTGTTCGATGGCGTGGCGACGTTGCTTGACGTGATCGAAGCCGATGGCGCGCGCTGGGGCATCATCACCAACAAGCCCGAATACTTGGCCAGGCAAGTGATTCCGCAACTCGGTTGGGCGTCGCGCTGCGCGATCCTGCTCGGCGGTGACAGCCTTCCCGAACGCAAGCCACATCCGCTACCACTGTGGCATGCCGCGGACATGCTGGGCGCAACCGTCGACGACTGCGTCTATATCGGTGACGACCCGCGCGATATCGACGCGGCGCGCGCGGCCGGGATGCGTTCGGTGGTGGCGCTGTGGGGCTATCGCGGCGAGGACGAGCAGCCAAGCGACTGGGGCGGCGATGCCATGGCATCTGACGTGCATGAGATGCTGCGTGACGGGTTCTGGCAAACATTACGATGAGCGAACGCGAGGCATTGCAGGGCTTTACCGACAAATGGCTGGTGCAATGGCCGGAATGGGCGGTGGCTGAAGTCTTCGTGCCGGCCGAACAGCGAGCGTTGGCGCGCGCCTGGTTTTCCCTGCGCGATGAACTGACCGAAGCCGCTTGGGGCGGTGACGATCCGCGTCCGGGTGAGGCGAAGCTGGGCTGGTGGATGGAAGAATTCGATGGCTGGTCGCGCGGCGCACGCCGGCATCCGCTGGGCCTCGCCTTGCAACCGCTGGCCGCGCCGTGGATCAATCTTGCCTCGTGCTTGCCCGCTCTACGGGCCAGCCGCGAGCGACCCCGCGACATGGATGCTGCGTTGTTTTCGCTGGAGCCCTACGCCGAGGCACTGGCGGGCGTAGCCCAGCACTTGTTCGATGCGCTGACGCCTGCCCCGGCGCGCAGCGTCTTGATTTCACTGCTGGCGGAGCGTGTGTTGCGCCATGCCGACCACGCCACGCCATTGGGCGACATCGATGCCCGTGGCTGGGCCAGCAAGCTGCTGCAGCAATGGCCACCACCCGGTGAGGGCACCTGTCCCGGCCGCATCCATGCGGCGATGGTGCGAGGCCGCCTGCAACGCTTCGCTGTCGGCAAGCTGCCGGTGTTGCCGCGCCTGTCGGCGCTGGCCATCGCATGGCGCGCGGCACGCACGTGATTGGAGGCCGGCATGCAGTGGTCATGCCCACGGAATGCCGTGTTGCGCGGGTGTTGATCTGCACCTCGTTACAATACGTGAATGAATGATTCCGCTTCTCCGTCAGCGATTGCGACGTACCCGATTCCTGAGCCAGCATTACCCGATGTCGCCGCTGACCCGCCGGCCTTGGCCCGCGCGCTGGACTGGGTCGGCATGGATGGAATTTGCCTGCCGATCCGCCTGCCAGGTGCAGATGCGCAGGTCATGCACGTGCCAGCGCGGGTCGATGTCGCGGTCGACCTGAAGGATCCGTCGGCGCGTGGCATCCACATGTCACGCCTGTATCTGTTGCTGCAGGAATCCCTGGCGAGTGACGCATTGAGTGCGCCTGGCCTGCGCCACCTGCTGGATGCCTGCATCGCGTCGCAGCATGGTCTGTCCAGTGCTGCACGCCTGACCTTGCACTACGACCATCTGCTGCTTCGTGAAGCACTGTCCAGCGATAACGCGGGCTGGAAACGCTACCCGGTCACAGTCGAAGCCAGCTTTCGGGATGGCCACCTGGAACTGATGCTGGCTTTCAGCGTCGAATATTCCAGCACGTGTCCGGCGTCGGCTGCGTTGTCGCGCGAGTTGAATGCGCGGCGGTTCAATCAGGATTTCACCGGATCCAATCCGCCGTCGCGGGAAGCCGTCAGCCATTGGCTGATGTCCGAACGCGGCATGGCAGCCACCCCGCATGCCCAGCGCAGTCGCGCCGATATCAGGGTTGTATTGCGGCCCTCTTTCGATGAGCTACCACTGCAATCGCTGGTCGATGCAGTGGAATCGGCGCTCGCCACGCCCGTGCAAACGGCCGTCAAGCGTGAAGATGAAATGGCGTTCGCCGCGCTCAATGCCGCCAACCTGATGTTCTGCGAGGATGCGGCGCGTCGTGTGGCCGCTGTATTGCAGCAGGACGCGCGTGTGATCACATGGAATGCGCGCGTGGCGCATTTCGAGAGCCTGCATCCGCATGATGCGGTCGCCAGCGTGAGTGGGCGCAACACCTAGAGCGGTTTCGTGAGGGTGAGACCGTCGGGTGGCTCGCGTAGCGGCATTTGAGCTATGGAGGGAACACCCGGCGGTAGCCACCGTCGTGGCCGAGCCCACTTACTTCCGTTCAAGCACCAGCAGTGGATCGATCCGCACGTCGAACCAATTCATGCCCCAATGCAGGTGCGGGCCGGTGACGCGTCCAGTCGCGCCCACGGCGGCGATGACATCACCTTGCTTGACGCTATCGCCGAGCTTCACATCAATACGCGACAGGTGCAGGAAATTGCTGCTGACGCCGTGTCCATGGTCGAGCACCACGGTGCCGCCGGTCAGGTAGAGTCCGGGATCCGCAAAGGTAATCACGCCGTCTGCCGGGGCTTTCACCGGCGTGCCGGTTGGCACCGCGATGTCCATGCCCGAGTGCGGTGATTTCGGCGTCCCGTTGTACACGCGCTGGTTGCCGAAGCGGCCACTGATGCGGCCCGTGACCGGCCAGATGAAGGCTTGGGCGAAACCGGAACGTTCGTCGTCGCGCGTGCGTACGGCGACGACCCGCGCTTGCTCACGTTCGATGCGTTCGGCGATCGCTTTCGGCGGATTCACCGTGGCCGGTGGCACGCCCTTGATGTTCTCGATTGGCCAGTCGCGCGTGGTCACCGCGATTGAAATGATCTTCGCGGGCGAATCCGGCGGCTGCACGCTGACCTGCAGTGGTCCTTTTTCATCGCGGCCCACGCCAAACACCACGCTGCCATACGAGGTGACCAGCAGGGTGTGATCGGCATAGCGCACGACACTGCCGGCGGGCACCTTGCCGATCACCATCGCACCTTGCGATACCGACGTCGGCAACACGATGCCGGACCCATCGGCGGCATCGCGCAGCGTCGTTGGCGGCGGCATGGGGGTCTCCGCGCGTGGTGGTGCGGGTGCGGCCATGGTTACGGACAGGGCCAGCACCAGGCCGGGCAGGAACACCCTGGCGAGTGAATGCTTCATCGATCGAACTGCAGGCGCTGGCCGATTGGCGCACCCAGCAATGCCGCGCCATCCCATGCCAGATGGCCATTGACCCAGGTTGCCGCGACGCGGGTGTGGAAGGTCGTGCCTTCGAACGGCGACCAGCCGCACTTGCTGAGCACGTCGCTGCGCTGCACGGTGGAGGGCGTGTCATCGACCAGCACCAAGTCGGCGGCATAGCCTTCGCGCAGGAAGCCGCGCTGGCTGACATCGAACAGTTGCGCCGGTGCGTGCGCGAACTTCTGCACGACCTGCGCGGTGGTCAGTTTGCCCTCGTGGACCAGTTCCAGCGCGGCGTTCAGGGCGAACTGCACCAGCGGCAGGCCGCTCGGTGCACTGGCATAGGGCCGTGCTTTTTCCTCCAGCGCGTCGCGGTTCAGGGTTGGCGGATTGGTGTTGGGCATGTCCATGAAGCTGGTTAGGCCACCGGCGACTGCGGCCGCGGATTCAATGGCCATGTCGGCCTTGTATTCCATGCCGGGTTCGCGGAAATGAATCTGGTCGTCGATCATTCCCGGTAGCAGGCGCCGGCCAGCAGCATCGATCACAGCCTCGCCGTCGCGGGCGGCCAAACCGTTGCCGATCTGGTCGATCCGACCGTCCTTGAAGCGCAGCTCGCCGTCCAACTCATGGCCTTCGTTGACGAGGCGGGCATTGATGATCAAGGTCGTGCTCATGGGCTGTCCTTGGAAGGTGGCCCTGAAGGTGGGATCGGGTCATGTCCGCCCGGGTGGAGGGGATGGCAGCGGCCGATGCGGCGCATCGCAAGCCAACTGCCCTTGATGGCTCCGAACCGGCCTATGGCTTGGATTGCGTACTCGGAACAAGTCGGTACGAATCGGCAATTGGGACCGAGTAGAGGGCTGATCCAGCGCTTGTAGCCGCGCAGAAATGCGATGAGTAATTGGTCGATCACGGTGTGGGCGGGGCACCCTTAACAGACTGGTGAGGTTGCCGCAGTAGGCCCGTCAGGGTATAACAGCGCGCTTTCCCGTCTCAAGGGAACATGAGGAATACCTGTTCGTGGCAGCGAAAAAACCCGTGAAAAAGGTCGCCAAGGCGCCTGTGAAGAAGCCCGTTGCGAAAAAGATCGCCAGCAAGACGGTGCCCGCAAAGAAGCCGGTTCCGGCCAAGAAGCCTGCCACCGCGGCAAAGAAAGTAGTCGCGAAGAAGGCTGCACCTGTCGCCAAGAAGCCGCCTGTGAAGAAGACGCCGGTGAAGAAGGCACCGGTGAAGAGCGCCGCGCCTGCCGCCAGGTCGGTGCCCGCCAGCAAGCCAGCCGCTGCCAAGCCGGTACCGGCCAAGAAACCAGTAGCGGCCAAGAAGGAAGTAGTCGCCAAGAAAGTAGTGGCTGCTCCGGTCCCAGCGGCAAAGCCAGCAGCGGGCAAATCCGCGAAGTCGGGCAAGTCAGCCAAGGTCGCCGAACCCAAGCCAGTGGTTGTTTCCAGCGCGCAGCGCGCGCCGCGCAAACCGGGCAAGGTGGCAGTGGCGGTCATCGCCAAGCCGTCGGCGCCGGTACCCAAGGGCAAGTTCAAAGTGGTGCCGTATCGGACAGACGATGCCAACGGTCGTCCGATCCTGCCCAACGGCTACAAGCCTGCGGCCGACGAGGAGTACATGAGCACGTTGCAGCTCGAGTACTTCCGCCAGCAGCTGATGAGCTGGCGCACCGATTTGGTCGAGGAATCCAAGCAGACCATCGAAAATCTCAAGGAAGAAGTACGCGATGTCGGCGACGAGGCCGAGCGCGCCACCCGCGAGACCGAAAACTCGCTGGAACTGCGCACGCGTGACCGCTATCGCAAGCTGATCGGCAAGATCGACAGCACGCTCAAGCGGCTGGACAACGGTGATTATGGTTACTGCGTCGATACTGGCGAAGACATCGGCCTGGACCGCTTGGAGGCGCGCCTCACCGCAGAGCGCACCATCGACGCGCAGGAACGTTGGGAGCACATGCAGAAGCAGATGGGCGATTGAACCTGCTTGCGCTCGCCGAGGCGGGCGAGTGCGGTGCTCCGAATGCTCATGTGCAATTGAGCACATTCCGCTTCCTCCGCTCCGCGCGCACCCACCTCGGCTTCGCTCGCGAGGGTTCCATCACGCAGTGATGCCCAAAACCCCGCTTCGGCGGGGTTTTTCGTGGGCGTTCCCTCCGTCGTTGGACTGGAGTAGGCTCGGATGGAGGGGGATTCAGCATGACGCCATCTGGCAGCAAGGCCAGTCGGGAAACGTCGCCATCGGCGATGCTTCCGTTGCGTCTGGCCGGAATGGACGTTCCCTTGTCGGTGCTCCGTGCAGACACGCTGCCAGCGCTTTTGGATGCCGTGATCACGATGGTGGTCGCACTGCCCGGTTGCGGCTCGGTGTGCATCGAAATGACGGCCAGTGGCGATCGGGAGGCCGCTGCGGGCAGGATCGCGATCCCGCTGGTGGGTGGACAAGTGCTGTCATTTGATTGCGAAGGTGATTCAGGCGCGTTGCAAGAGGCGCTGATGCAGCCGCTGGAGATCGTGCGTTTGCGGATGACCCGCTTGCAGCGGGTCGAGCAACTGCAGGCGTCCGTGGTCGCCGCCGAGCGTCACGAACAACTGCAGCGGGCGTTGTATGCGATCGCCAATCTCGCCGATGCCAACCTCGACCTGCACGACATGCTGGCGCGCGTGCATGCGATCTGCGGTGGCCTGACCTATGCCGAAAACTTGCTGATCGTGATGGCCGACGGCGAGTCCGGGGTGATGCGCGTGCTGTATTACGCCGATTCGGTATCACCGAATTCGCTGCACGAAGGTCAACTGCTGGCGTTCTCGGAATTTCCCAACAGCCTGACCTTGGCATTGCTGCGCAAAGGCGAGCCGCTGCTCGGCAGCAGCCTTGAACTACGCAAACGACTGGGCTTGGTGGTCGACTCGCG
>JBDSGA010000120.1:0-6498 GCA_039919235.1 Thermomonas sp.
CCGGCGTGCCACCACAACCAGGCGTTGAAGGCCAGCGCCAGTGCCACCCAGCCCAGGCTCCACCACGTGGCTTCCTTGAACGTGACCTTGTGCGGGCCGCCATGGCGCATCAGCACCAGGTCCACCAGCAACGCGCCAATCACCACCAGCGCGAACACGCCCCACAACATCGGCGTTCCAATCGTTTGCATGCAGTACTCCACAACAACGAGGCCTTGCGGCGGTTGTGGCTGGGACGGTGCAGTATCCACGGGTATGGAAGGGCAACGGCTTCGCCACGATGGGCGAAGGTCTCACTCACAGGCTTGATGCCTGCCACGGTGCCGGGGCGGATGCTGTATTGACAGCGTGCCCGTATTGACGACGGCCGTGCGCGGAGTTACTCCCCTTCTTCGGCGACAATGGTGCATTGGGTCTTATCGCCCCGTCAACAAGATTTGCGAACATGAATGAGCCGCTGCCGGTCGTCCGGCTGAAAAACGCCTGGAAATCGACCCATCCGTGGATTTTCCAGCGCTTGGTCGAAAAACCGACGCAGCGCCCGAAACCGGGCAGCGTGGTCGATGTGGTCGGGGTGGACAACGTCTGGATCGGTCGCGGTTTCTACAACGGCCATTCGCGGATCGCGTTGCGAATGCTGGAAGGCGACCCGGACGTGGCGGTGGATGCGACGTGGTTCTCGCGCAAGATCGCCGATGCCGTGGCCATGCGCCGCGACCTTCTCAAGCTGGACGAGGTCGGCAACGCCTGGCGCGTGCTGCATTCGGAAGGCGATGGCATCAGTGGCTTGGTGGTCGACCGCTATGACGACTTGCTGGTGGTCGGATTTTTCAGCGCCGGTGCGTTTCGGTATCGCGAATGGATTTTCGACGCATTGCGCGAGCAGTTCCCCGGCTGCCGTTTCCACAGCTTCGCCGACGAGCATGTGCAGAAGCAGGAAAGTTTTGACTACAAGGACACCATGGGCACGCAGGCGGCGTTGATCCATGAATACGGCATCGCCTTCCGCGCCGACCCAGCAGGTGCACACAAGACCGGCTTCTTCGCCGACCAGCGCGAGAACCGGGAGTGGTTGTCACAGTTGTGTGCAGGCAAACGCGTGCTCGACCTGTGCTGCAACACCGGCGGCTTCGGCGTGTATGCGGCGGTGCGCGGCGCCAGCGAAGTGGTGGGGATTGATATCGACGCCGACGTGCTCGAGATCGCTCGCGGGAATGCGAAGTTGAACAGCACTCTTATCGGGAGCCACAAACCGAAATTCATCCAGGCCGACGTGTTCCCGTGGCTACGCGATGCCGCGATCAATGGCGATCAGTACGACGTGGTGATCCTGGACCCGGCGAAGATGACCCGCGACCGCGAGCAAATCATTCCGGCGCTGAAGAAATACCTGGACATGAACAAACTGGCGTTGGGTGTGGTCAAGCCCGGCGGCTTGTTCGCCACTTTCAGCTGTACTGGCCTGGTCAGCGAAGAACAATTCACCGACATGCTGCGCCGCGCCGCGTTCTATGCCGGGCGCACGGTACAGGTGCTCAAGATCGCCGGTGCCGGACCGGATCATCCGTGGCTCGCGCAGGTGCCGGAATCACGTTACCTCAAGGCGGTGTTCTGCCGCATACTGGATTAACAATGGCCAAGCTTGCCAAGCCGCATCACGAAGTCCACCGCACTGCGCACATCGGCTGGATGCGGGCTTCGGTCCTCGGCGCCAACGATGGGCTGATCTCCACCAGTGCCTTGCTGGTGGGCATCGCTGCTGCGAATGCCACGCCGCAAGCGATCCTGCTGACCGGTATTGCCGGACTCACCGCGGGCGCGTTATCGATGGCGGCGGGTGAGTACGTTTCAGTCAGTTCCCAAGCCGATACCGAGGCCGCCGACACCGCCAAGGAGCGCCACGAGCTGGAGCACTCGCCAGATGCGGAATTGCTGGAGCTGACCCACATCTATGTACACCGTGGCCTGGACAAGGCACTCGCGCGACAGGTGGCCGAACAGCTGACTGCGCACGATGCACTTGGAACCCACTTGCGCGACGAACTTGGCATTAGCGAAGCACTTGCGGCACGTCCAGTGCAGGCGTCGCTGGCCTCTGCCGCTGCATTTTCGGTGGGCGCGTTGCCACCGATCCTGCTGGCCTGGCTGTGGCGCGGCAGCAACTTGTCGTTGGCGATCACCGCAGTAACGCTGATCTTGCTGGCGCTGCTGGGTGCATTGGCGGGCCGGTTGGGTGGCGCGCCGATGGGCCGTGGCGCAATGCGGGTGCTGTTCTGGGGTGCGATGGCGATGGGTGCTACCGCGTTCATCGGGCATTGGTTCGGTGCGGTCGCTGCATGATGGCTACCGCAGCACGCGCTTGGTTGTTGGGCGATAACGCCAAGTCCCACGAACTGCTGCAGCAACTCGGCGGCACTAGATCCACTTACTGAATCGCAGTCCCTGCGACGTCTGCCGCTACACTGACGGCATGCCCGAATCCTCCCAGTTATTGATCGTCTTGTTGCTGGCGGTGGCGGTCGTCATTGGCTTGCTTGTGTTGTTGTTGCTGCGCAAGCCGGACGCGGCGATGGCGCGGCTTCGAGAGCCATTGGAACAGGCCTTGCGCAGGGAGCAACGCGATGGCCGCGGCGAGCTGCGCGAACAGCTAGACAGCATGGCCAAGGCGCAGGAACAGCGCATCGAAAGCTTCGGCCTGCGCTTGAACGAACTCACTGAGCGCACCGACCAGCGCCTCGATATATTGCGTGCCAGCCTGAGCGACGATGCGCACAAGGGTCGCCAGGACGCGGCGATTCGCCAGCAGCAATTCGCCGAGGGACTCGGTGCTCAATTGCGCGAACTTACGCAGCGCAACGAACAACGCATCGGCGAGATGCGCGACACGCTTGAAGCACGTTTGAAGGAACTGCAGGCAGACAACGCACAGAAGCTCGAACTGATGCGTGCGACTGTCGATGAGAAATTGCAGACCACGCTGGAAACGCGCTTGGGCGAATCATTTCGCTTGGTGTCCGAGCGGCTGGAACAGGTGCAGCGCGGGCTGGGAGAAATGCAGTCTCTCGCGACCGGCGTTGGCGACCTCAAGCGCGTGCTTGGCAACGTCAAGGACCGCGGCACCTTCGGCGAAACCCAGTTGGGCGCATTGCTGGAACAGATCCTGACGATCGAGCAATACGCCACCAATATTGCGACGGTTCCGGATTCGAATGAGCGCGTGGAATACGCGATCCGCCTGCCCGGTGGCCCGGACGGCGGCACCATCTGGCTGCCGGTCGATGCCAAGTTCCCACGCGAGGACTACGAACGCTTGCTGGAAGCCCACGAAAACGCCGATGCCGCCGCCGCCCAGCAGTCGGGCATGGCGCTGGAACGCCGCATCCGCGATGAAGCGAAGAAGATTCGCGACAAATACGTCTCGCCGCCGCACACCACCGACTTCGCACTGCTGTTTTTGCCCACAGAAGGCCTGTACGCCGAAGCACTCCGCCGCCCAGGCCTGTTCGACACCCTGCAGCGCGAGCACAAGGTCACCCTGGTGGGTCCAACGACCTTGCTGGCCGTGTTGAATGCCTTGCAAATGGGTTTTCGCACGTTGGCGATCGAGGAGCGTTCCAGCGAAGTCTGGCAACTACTCGGCGCGGTGAAGACGGAATTCGGCAAGTTCGGCAGTGTGCTGGACGCGACCCACCGGCAGCTGGCGACTGTGCAGAAGAGCATCAAGTCTGCAGGCGTGCGCACGCGCGCTATCGAGCGCAAGTTGCGTGGCGTTGAAACCCTATCGGTCGGTGCCAGCACGCAGTTGCTCGAACTCGACGATGATCCAAGCCCTGATACTGCTAGCGACGAGTAAATCCTCGTCGCACTCACGTAACTGACGCGTTGCTGACTCTTCATGCCGCGCTAACACCGATTTCATTTGGTCTAGACGCGCTGCCGTGCAAATTGATTGCGTCGGCAGCAAGAAGCGCCGGCTCCATTCAATCCAAGGAGCAAGTCAGCATGAGCGAGATCAAGAAGGACCACAGCATTGGTGAAGGTACTGGCGCAGTTGCAGGTGGCATGACCGGCGCGATCGTCGGATCCGCTGCAGGCCCGATCGGTACAGTGGTTGGCGCAATCGCTGGCGCCGCATTGGGTGCGAAGGGCGGCGGCGCAGTTGCCGAAGCGGTCAACCCGACTGCGTATAACAGCCACTTCGAGTCCAATTACAAGAATGCGCCGTACTACAAGTCCGGCAGCGAGTGGACGGATTATCAGCCTGCCTACAAGTACGGTTACGACACGTACGGTGAGTACCAGGGCAAGAAGTTCGATGACGTGCAGGACAGCCTTGAGCGTAATTGGGATGCAACCAAGGGTAACTCCCGTTTGGCATGGGGCGAGGCCAAGGGCGCAGTGCGCGATGGTTGGCATCATATCGAACGTGCGATGCCGGGCGATGCGGATGGCGATGGCCGGTAAGTACGAACGTTAGTCAGTAATCAACGACACGATTGCTCTGGAAGGCCGCCGAAAGGCGGCCTTCCTGTTGGGTGATCTAATCGAATGGATCGTTGGTACCTGCATTGCAGTCCTGCATGTTCACGGTGTCATCGATTCTCGACTTTGTAATCATGGTTTCCAGCCCACACCGGCCAGTCGCTACATTTACGTCATGGCACCACACCTTGGCACTATTGACGCACTATTAACTCTCGCTTCGGCGGTTGTCTTACCAGTGGCGCGTATTCCGGCGGACCTGCGCAATGCGTTGGCGGCGCATCCGGATGCGCAAGCGCAGTGGGCTAGTCTCACGCCAGTGGCGAGGCGTGACTGGATCCAGTGGCTTGTTTCGGCGAAGCGGGCGGAAACGCGTGCTCGCCGCATCCACAATAGTTGCGACATGCTGGCTTCGGGCAAGCGGCGTATTTGCTGTTTTGACCGCTCCGGGATGTACAGCAAAGCGATCACGGCGCCGACGGCGGCGGCGGAGTAGACAGCGGAGCTCGCGCTTCTGGATGGGTTTCGTCGCGACTCGAACAAGCCGCTGCCCATGCCATCCTGTTTCGATGACGCGACACACACAGGGCCGCGCTACCATGCTCCTCCGCTTTCATGCCCGGAGCCGACATGGCTGACGACATCCGCAATGACGACATCCGCAATGAGGTGAGCCGCGACGATGCGGAATCCGCCGTTCGCACCCTGCTGCGCTGGGCGGGCGAAGATCCGACGCGCGAAGGCCTGCTGGACACGCCCAAGCGCGTGGCCAAGGCGTACGAACAATGGTTCAAGGGCTACGAAGTCGACCCGGACGAGTACATGGCCCGCACCTTCAAGGAGGTGTGTGGCTACGATGAGTTGATCGTGCTGCGCGACATCGAATACGAATCGCATTGCGAGCACCACATGGCACCGATCATCGGCAAGGTGCATGTGGGCTACCTGCCGGATGGCAAGGTCGTCGGTATCAGCAAGCTGGCGCGTGTGGTCGAGGCCTATGCAAAACGGTTCCAGGTGCAGGAGAAGATGACCGCGCAGATTGCACGCTGCATCCAGGATTCCTTGCATCCCAAGGGCGTGGGCGTGGTGGTCGAGGGTTCGCACGAGTGCATGACCACCCGCGGCGTGCACAAGCGAGGGGTGTCGATGATCACCTCGAAGATGCTCGGCAGTTTCCGCGAGGACGCCAGGACACGCGCCGAATTCCTGCGTTTCATCGATGTCGGCCAAGGACGCTGAGCCGCTGCTGGACTGCCTGATCGTCGGTGGCGGACCCGCCGGACTGACGGCGGCAACCTATCTGGCACGTTTCCATCGAGCGTTCGTGGTGGTCGATGCCGGCAAGAGCAGGGCGCGCTGGATTCCGGAGAGCCACAACTGCCCGGGGTTTCCGTTCGGCGTGGCTGGCCCGGCCTTGTTGGAAAAACTTCGGACGCAGGCGGACACCTATGGCGCGCAGATCGAGCACGCGCGCATTGCCAGACTTGAACGTGACGGCGAGGCATTCGTCGCCACCAGCGACGATGGCCGCAGCTGGCGCGCCCGACATGTGCTGCTGGCCACCGGCATTGTCGATGTGATGCCGGCGATGCACGGGCTGGAGGCCGGCATCGAACGCCACGCGGTTCGCTTGTGCGCGGTGTGCGATGGCTATGAAGCGAGCGACGAGCGGATCGCGGTACTCGCGCCTGCCGACGAGGCCATCCGCCACGCCTTGTTCCTGCGTACTTTTTCGCGCCATGTCACCGCGATCCGCAGCGAGCCAGGAGCGCCTTCGGCGGAGTGCGCGCGCCTTGCTAGGGCGGCCGGCGTGGTTTTGCTGGACGTCGCTACCTCGTTACGCTGTGATGAGAATCAATGCGAAGTCGAGATCGGGGAAGCCGTCCACCGTTTCGACACCTTGTATCCCGTGCTGGGCAGCGATGCGCAGTCGGTATTGGCGGTCGCACTCGGCGCCACGGTCGACGACAACCAGGAATTACTGGTCGATGCGCACATGCAGACGAATGTGCC
>JBDSGA010000121.1:0-4426 GCA_039919235.1 Thermomonas sp.
TGTTTGCGCCGATCGGCTTCAACTGGCAGATATGCATCGCGCTGATTCCGGCCATGGCCGCGCGCGAGGTGGTGGTATCCTCACTTGCCACCGTGTATGCGCTATCGGTCGCCAGTGACGATGCTGCGACGCAGGCGCTGTCGCCGATCATCAGCCAAGGCTGGTCGCTGGCGACGGCACTTTCGCTGCTGGTGTGGTTCATCTATGCGCCGCAGTGCCTGTCCACGCTGGCAACGATTCGGCGCGAAACCCATTCGTTGAAACAGACGGCGTTCGCCACCGTGTACCTGTTTGCATTGGCCTTTCTTGCGTCGCTGCTGACGTACCAGATTGCAGTGGCAATGGGCGGGGGGTGATGGTGACTGGCTTGCTCGTGCAGTACCTGCTGATAACGCTGGCGGTCTGCGTGAGCCTGGTCGTGGTCATGCGCAAGCAGTTTCCCGGGGTGACCCGGCGCCTGCGCATCGCGCTGGCGTTGCCGTTGTTGCGCGATGGAACGCCAGCCGGTTTGAAGAAGATCGGTCGCTGGATTGCGCCGCAGCCTGTTGCGGGTGGCAAGGATTGCGGTGGCTGCAATAGTTGCGACTAGTACGCGCGATCTAGGGCAGGCTCTAATGCCGGCGCCGCTTGCCGGCAGAGGCGGGCACGGCTTCCACGGTGACACTGAAGCTGCGAGATTCGCCGGGAAACACCGCACCAACCCCAGCTACGTGCCGACTGATTTCCTTGTGGTTCTCGTCACGGATCACCACGACCATCGTGTATTCGAACGCGCTGTCGGCGGGCGCGTTGATCGTGCCTTCGACCTGCAAGGGCACGAAGTGTTCGGATGCATCCACGGCAGGCGCGTCGAAACGCAGGTGGCCACGGCAAGCCGGGCACACGGTCGAACTTTCGAGGATCACCACCTTGCAATGCGGACAGGTGCGAGTCGCACCTGTCGTGCCAGGGCGCGCCGCGTTCATGCGCCGCTGCCGCTCTCCATCTTGTTGGCGGAACTGGGCGTCGAAGTCGATGCAGGAAACGCCTTGCTGTCCTTGTCGCTCCAGCCGCATTCCACGTGACCGCGGATGCGTGAGCCAGCAGCGACGGTGAGCGAAGCGGTCTTGAGATCGCCATTCACAACGCCGGTCTGCTGGAGATCGACCTGTTGCGCCGAATCCACGTTGCCATCGAGTTCACCAGCCAGGGTCACTTTGTTCGCTGTGACGCTCCCAGAAACCTTGGCACCCTGTTCAATGGTCAGGTTGCCCTGCACGCGCACGTCGCCCTTGAACTTGCCCGCGATGCGGATGTGGCCTGCACCTTCGATCTTGCCTTCGATGGTGAGGTCGGCTGCGATGATCGACTCGCGCGCCGGCGTGTCCACGCCGCGTACTGGAGTTGGAGACTGGCTCTGCGCAGGCGTAGGTGCGGCTTTCGGTTCGGGATTCGACGGTGTGGTGTCGAAACGAATGGGGTCGGCTTTCGGGGCCGGCGTCGGGTCTTTCCAGATGGCCATCGGATCTCGCTCCACGGGGGTGGGCCGTTGAGGCTATCACTACTTTGCGACGATTTCCTGCATGAATAGGTCAACTGATTGCTGCAAGTCGCTGCCCATGCAGGAAACGTGCGTTACATCCGTAACACGTAAAAACGCGTGCGGTCGCCGATTGATGCGTTCAGAAACGCAGTGAGACTCAGCCATAGGAGACGCAAGGTTTTGGCCGGATTTCTGCGGCCATGGTTGCCAGGCCAATCTCGGCATTGGAATGTGTGGTGACAAGCGAAGCGTCGGGTGGGCGTTGGGAAACACTTGCGAACACAAATAGTAACCATTATCATTCAGACACAGTCTTGAACTACCGGAAACCTGCCGATGCCCCGCTTCCTGCTCTTCCTCGCCATCACCCTCCTGACGCTGGGTAGCGCCAATGTCGGTGCTGCCGATTTACACGAAGCCACGCTGACGATCAGTGGGCATCGCTTCGTCCCTGCCGAGCTGAAAGTGCCGGCGGGTCGCAAGATCAAGTTGACCGTGGTCAACACCGATCCCACTGCCGAAGAGTTCGAGAGTTACGAGCTTAACCGCGAAAAAGTGGTCGCGGGCAACAGCCGGGTCGTGGTGTTCGTCGGGCCGCTGCGTCCGGGTCGCTACCCGTTCTTCGGTGAATTCAACATGGATACCGCCAAAGGCGCGCTGATCGCCGAATAGCTGGCCCCTGTGACCCACCATCACAGACACCCGCCCACATAATAGGACGCCCCATGCTCGCCACCGCCATCCTGGTCTTCCGTGAAGTGCTGGAGGCTGCACTGATCATCAGTATTGTCTGTGCTGCGACCCGCGGGCTGGTCGGCCGTGGCCGCTGGATATCAAGTGGCGTGCTGCTTGGCATTGCCGGCGCAGTGCTGGTGGCGCTGGGCGCGGGCACGATTGCCAATGTCGCCGAAGGCATGGGCCAGGAACTGTTGAATGCTGCAGTGCTGTTCGCGGCAGTGCTGATGCTGGCCTGGCACGCGATATGGATGTCGCGCCACGGCCGCGAACTGGCGCAGCAGATGAAGTCTGTCGGCAGCGCTGTGGTCACCGGGTCCCGCCCGGTCAAGGCACTGCTATTCGTGGTCGCGCTGGCGGTGCTGCGCGAAGGCTCCGAAGTGGTGTTGTTCTTGTTCGGCATGGGCGTCGGTGGCTCCAGCGTGGCGTCGATGGCCGCGGGTGGCGCCATCGGCCTGACGGCCGGCGCCGCAGTCGGGGTGACGCTTTACTACGGCTTGCTCGGCATCCCGATCCGCTATTTCTTCAGCGCCACCAACTGGATGGTGCTACTGCTGGCCGCTGGGCTCGCTTCGCAGGCCGCGCACTACCTGATCCAGGCCGACTGGCTGCCGGCACTTGGGCAGAGGATCTGGGATACCTCATGGTTGCTGTCCAACCAGTCGTTGGCCGGTCAGACCCTGCGCACGCTGATCGGTTACGACGCGCGTCCGACAGGTATGCAGCTGCTGTTTTACATCGTCACCGCTTCGACCATCTTGATAGGAATGAAAACATGGGGAATCATCCGCGTCGCACCCGCCACGCTTGCCAGCAACATCGACGACACCACGGCATCAGCACCGCGCTGATCGCGCTGGCAGCGCTTGCACCTGGCCTGGCGCTGTCCCTGCCGGCCCATGCCGGCGCCGCCTCCAAGGTCTACCTGCCCAAAGTCGAATACCGCGAACTTGAACTGGAATTCCGCGGCGGCTCGCAGGACTTCAACGGGACTCGCCAGGGCGATGGCCAGCAGTTCGTGTTCGACATCGGCTACGGTGTGACCTCGCGCTGGTTCACCGAACTGGCGGTGTTCTATTCGCGCGCGCCCGGCGAAGGCGGTCAGATCGAGGAGTTCAAGTCCGAGAACATCTTCCTGCTGACAGAACCCGGCAAGCATTGGCTGGACGTCGGTCTGATTGCCGAGGTCGTGCATAACCGCGCCGAGGGACTGAACGAGATCGAGTTTGGTCCGCTGCTGCAGACGCAGGTGGGGCGCGAACAATTCAACCTCAACTTCGAGTTCGCGCGTGAGCTGGTCGAAGGCGCCAAGACCGAAGTGGGCTATGCCTGGCAGTGGAAGCATCGTGGTAACCCCGCGATCGAATTCGGGCTGCAGGGATTCGGAGAGCTGGGGGCTCTGGGCGACCTGGGCCGGCATCAAGCCAAGCTGGGTCCGGCGTTGTTCGGCAGCCTGCGGCTGCCATCGGGCCACAAGATAAAGTACGACGGTGCAGTGCTGGCCGGGGTCACTGCCGGTGCGCCCGATACCACTGTGCGCTTCCAATTCGAATACGAGATGGCGCTGTAATCGGCCGCTAGTCATCAACAACGATGGCTTGGGAGCCCTCAACTTGCGACGTCTGACCACGCGCAAGCGCTGGTGTGCAGCCACCCGGTAATTGTGGCGCCGTAACTTGGTGTTTCAGCGTGGTGACGCTGGCGCTACATCCGGAATACGCCGAATCGCGTGCGCTCCTGGATGGGGGCATTCAGCGAGGCGGACAGGCCCAGTCCCAGCACGCGCCGGGTATCGGCCGGATCGATGATGCCGTCATCCCATAACCGCGCGGTGGCGTAGTACGGATTACCCTGCAACTCGTACTGGTCACGTAGTGGTGCCTTGAAGGTTTCTTCTTCCTCCGGCGTCCACACGCCACCCCTGGCTTCGATGCCATCGCGCTTGACCGTGGCCAGCACGCTGGCCGCCTGTTCGCCGCCCATCACGCTGATCCGCGCATTCGGCCACATCCACAGGAACCGCGCGCCATACGCACGTCCGCACATCGCGTAATTGCCGGCGCCGAAGCTGCCGCCGACCACCACGGTGAACTTGGGTACGTGCGAGCACGCCACGGCGGTCACCATCTTCGCGCCGTCTTTTGCAATCCCGGCCTGTTCGTATTTCTT
>JBDSGA010000122.1:0-3413 GCA_039919235.1 Thermomonas sp.
GAACACGCGCCGTTCCTGCTGTCGCTGCAACCCTTCATCAAGGGCTTCACCGTGTTCTATTGGGCCACCGGAACCTGGTGGATCCCGATGCTGCTGGTGCTGGGAATCTGGCGCCACTTCTATCGCCATTTCCCGCTGCGCTACGACCCACTCTATTGGGGCGCGGTGTTTCCGCTGGGCATGTATGCCGCGGCTACCCACGCCATGTTGAGAGCTCTGGAATTCGACTTCCTGAGCTGGGTGCCGGGGGTGTTCCTCGCGATTGCCCTGGCGGCTTGGCTGGCCACGCTGGCAGGCATGCTGCATGCGATCTGGAAACTCAACCGGCTCGGACCCGCTGCAACGTAATGGCGTCGGTCCCTAACCCCGCAAGTCCGGCTTTGGCTGGCGTGCGCCATGCGATCGATGCCGTTGACGATGCCCTGCTGGCCCTGCTTGCGGGTCGCGGCGCGCTGGTGCGACGCGCAGCCAAGCTCAAGCACACGACTGGTCAAGCCGCGCGCGACCACACTCGCGAAGCGCAGGTGCATGCGCGGGCAAGAAGGCTGGCACGCCGCCTGGGCCTCTCGGACGCCACTGCGCAGCGGCTGATCGAACTTGCCATCGCCGATGCCTGCCGACAGCAGGGGCTTGCGGATGACCTGGATCAACGACAGCCGCCCGTCCAACGCGGCATGCTCACAGTCAGCATGAGCACATCACACGCTTCGACATGGACATCGCCCACTGCAGGTAGCCAATGGCTGTTGCGTTTGCTGCCACCGCCTGCCCGGCTGGCGCCCTTGTTGCGGTTGGTGCCTGAACATCTGCGCGGGCAGTTGCTGGAACGAGCGATGGCGCGGGTGCTGGCGGCGCCGCTGGCAGATGGCGAGCTTGATTTCATGCAAGGACGACGGCTCGGCATCGAAGTCACTGATCTCGACCTGCGTTGGGTGATCCTGTGCCAGGACAATCGACTGGTGGTCTGCAGCGAGCCAGCCGAAGCCAGCGTGCGCGGCACCACCACCGACCTGCTGTTGCTGGCCAGTCGCCTTGAAGATGCCGACACCCTGTTCTTCCAGCGTCGCCTGATGCTGACCGGAGATACCGAACTTGGACTGACCGTGCGCAACCTGCTGGAACGCCTTCCGTGGGAATCGGTGCCGCTGGGCCTGCGCATCGGCTTGAATCGCGGCGCACGACTGGCAAGGGCAGCCCGTGCTGCGCATCGCGGCGAGGCATGACCCAAACCTTGCGACAAACCATGACCGACTCTTCCCTGCCGGCAACACCACAATGGCGATCCAGCCTTGAACAGGAATACGCCACGCTGGTAGACACGCTGGCACAGCTGGTGCCATGCCTGGAGGTGCCGCTACACCTGCCATGGATCGATGCGATCCGGCAACTGAAGCAGCAGCGCGGCGCGGTGATCATGGCGCACAGCTACCAGTCGCCGGAGATCTTCCACGGCGTGGCCGATATCACCGGCGACTCGCTGGCATTGGCACAGGCGGCGGCCGACTGCGACAGCGATCTGATCGTGCTGTGCGGTGTGCACTTCATGGCCGAGAGCGCCAAGATCCTGGCGCCGGACAAGACCGTGCTGATCCCGGATCTGGAGGCGGGCTGTTCACTGGCGACCTCGATCACCGCCGCGGACGTGCGCGCATTGCGCGAACGCCACCCGGGCGTACCGGTGGTCAGCTACGTCAACACCTCGGCCGAAGTGAAGGCTGAATCCGATGCCTGCTGCACCTCGGCCAATGCCGTACAGATGGTCGAGGCGATGGGCGTGGACAAGGTCATCTTCCTGCCGGATCGCTATCTCGGCAGTTGGGTGGCAACCCAGACCCAGGTCGAACTGGTGCTGTGGCACGGCCAGTGCGAGGTGCACGAGAAGTTCACCGCGATGGAAGCGCGGCATACCCGCGAGCGTTTCGATGCAAAGATCGTCGCGCACCCGGAATGTGCGCCGGAGGTGCTGGCAGAGGCCGATTTCGTCGGATCAACATCGGCGATGGGCAAGTGGCTGGAAAAGGAACAACCGCGGCGGGTGGCGATGATCACCGAGTGTTCGATGGCCGACAACCTGCGCAACCAATTCCCGAATGTCGAATTCATCAAACCCTGCAACCTGTGTCCGCACATGAAGCGGATCACCTTGCCGAATATCCATGCCTGCCTGCGCGACCTCAAACATGAAGTCGTGGTCGCACACGATGTGTCGATGCGCGCACGCGCAGCGCTCGAACGGATGCTGGCTGTAGGCCGCCGCGAAAGCATCTGATGGCACGCAACGCGCCGGTCATCGTGGTCGGCAGCGGCGTTGCTGGTCTGTGCACGGCATTGGCGGCGGCGCCCAGGCCGGTACTGCTGCTCAGCCGCCGCCCGGATGGATCGGGCAGCGCGAGCATGCTTGCGCAGGGCGGCATCGCGGCGGCACTGGATAACGCAGATACCATCGAAGCCCATGTCGCGGACACCCTGCGCGCCGGCGCATGCCACAACGACCCACACTGCGTGCAACTGTTGGCCGTGGCCGCCCCGGCCAGCATCCGCTGGCTGCAAGCGCAGGGCGTGGCATTCGACAATTATGGAGACGGCAACCTGCAACTTGGTCGCGAAGGTGGCCACGGAGTTGCGCGTATCGTGCATGCCGGCGGCGATGCCACCGGGCTGTGCGTCACCACTATGCTGGCCGCTGCCGTCGCCGCCGCCACGCATGTCGAATGGCGCAGCGATGTCGAGGTCGATGGCCTGGTGCGGCGCGGCCGGCGCATCGCTGGCGTGCACGTAGACAATGGCGGAAGCAGCCAGACGCTGCTCGGATCGGATGTAGTGCTGGCGATGGGTGGCATCGGCGCATTGTTCCCTTCCACCACCAACCCACCGGGCGCCAATGGCGCCGGCTTGGCGCTGGCGCTTGCCGCGGGTGCAGCATCGCGTGACCTGGAATTCGTGCAGTTCCATCCAACCGCGCTGGACGTTGGCGCAGGCTCGCTGCCGCTGGTCACCGAGGCCTTGCGCGGTGCAGGCGCCCGCCTGCGCGATGGCACAGGCCGGCTGGTGATGGCCGATGCACACCCACTGGGCGACCTGGCACCGCGCGACATCGTGGCCCGTCGTGTCTGGCAGGCACGGCGCGAAACCGGCGCGGTCACCCTGGATGCACGCGGGCTGGCAATCGACTGGCCGCGTATGTTCCCGACGGTACTGGCGGCTTGTCTCCAGCACAGCATCGATCCACGCTGGATGCTGATTCCGGTCACCACGGCGGCGCATTTCCACATGGGAGGATTGCAGACGGACGACATCGGGCGCACCAGCATTCCTGGACTGTATGCCGTGGGTGAGATCGCCTGTAGCGGCGTCCACGGCGCCAACCGGCTGGCCAGCAATTCGCTGCTGGAGTGCGTGGTGTACGGGCGTCG
>JBDSGA010000123.1:0-7425 GCA_039919235.1 Thermomonas sp.
GCTGGCGCACGTGGTCAACCTGCGGCTCAATCACTGGCACATACACGATGCGAGCTGTGCGCATTGAGGCCCGGGTGCTAAGCTTTGCGGCCTCGCGCGCCAGGCGCAGCAGTCAAATCAGGAGCAAACCATGGGTAAAGGTGATCGCAAGACCGCCAAGGGCAAGCGTACAAACGCGAGCTATGGCAATGCACGCAAGCACGTAGTCAAGGCTGCCGTGGGCGTTGCCGCCCCCGTGTCCAAGCGGACCGTGACCAAGGCTGCACCGGCGAAGAAGGCCGTGGCCAAGAAGACGGTGGCAAAAGCCGGCTGATCGGTCCGTTCCGGTCAAGCGCAAAACGCGACGCCTGGCGTCGCGTTTTTGTTTCCGGGAAAGGCGTTGCAGATGCCTTGCTCCCGTAGGAGCGGGCCTTGCCCGCGATGCTCTTGCGTGTGACCTGACCCAAGGGCATCGCGCCCATGGGACGCTCCTACAACAGCTTGTTTCCGTTCGCGTAGATCGCGGCTGGTGGATTGCCGCCCAGCCAGTAAGCCAGCTCGGCAGGCTGGCGGATATTCCAGTGAACGAAATCCGCACGCATGCCCACGCGCAACCTGCCGCGATCCTGCAGCCCCAGCGCGCGTGCCGCATTCACGGTGGCGCCTCGCAGTGCTTCCTCTGGCGTCAGCCGGAAGTGGGTGCAAGCCAGCGACATCGCCAGGCGCAACGACTGCAGCGGCGAAGTGCCCGGGTTGCAGTCGGTGGCCACGGCCATCGGTACGCCCTGTTGGCGGAAGGCCTCCAGCGGCGGCAGCACGGTTTCGCGCAGGCAATGGAACGCGCCCGGCAGCAGCACCGCCACCGTGCCGGCCGCAGCCATTGCCCGCACGCCTGCTTCGGAGCTGTGTTCGACGTGATCGGCCGATAGCCCGCCGAATTCCGCGACCAGGGCCGCGCCTTCGCCATCGCTCAATTGGTCGGCGTGCAACTTGACCGGCAGTCCCAGCGAGTGCGCTGCTTCAAACACGCGACGGGTTTGCTCAGCGCTGAACCCGATGCGCTCGCAGAACGCATCCACTGCATCGACCAGCCCTTCCGCATGCAGCCGCGGCAACCATTCGCACACCGCGTCGATGTACGCATCCGCACGGCCCGCGAATTCCGGCGGCAATGCATGCGCGCCCAGGAAGCTCGTACGCACGGTGACTGCCAATGCGTCGCCAATGCGCCGCGCGACCCGCAGCATCTTGCGCTCGTTGTCGAAATCCAGGCCGTAGCCCGACTTGATTTCCAGGGTGGTCACGCCGTCGTCGCGCAGCGCACGTGCGCGGGGCAGCGACTGTTCGAACAGTTCGTCCTCGCTCGCCGCACGCGTCGCAAGCACGCTGGAAACGATGCCGCCGCCGCTGCGTGCGATGTGCTCGTAGCTCGCGCCTTGCAGGCGTTGTTCGAACTCGACGGCGCGGTCGCCTGCGAACACCGCATGGGTGTGGCAGTCGACCAGGCCGGGCGTGACCAGTCCGCTGCCGGCATCGATGGTTTCTGCGGCCTGGCGCAGTGACACGGGCAGTTCGGCGGCGGTGCCTACATAACTCAAGTAGCCGTCCTTCCAGCCCAGCGCGCCGTCTTCGATCAATCCATAGCCTGCGTCGCCCTTCAGGGTGACCAGTCTCGCGCCCAGCAACAGGCCGTCGAATCGCTGCATATCGGGGTTCGGCTTCATGTTCATCGCGCCAGTGGATCCTTCGTCGTCGAACTCGCCTCGGGATCCGCTTCCTGCGCCGGCGGCGGAAGTGAATCCACCAGGCGCTGCGCAAGTGCCTTGTAGATCGGCACCTTGTTGACCATTGAAGAGGCGGCCCGGGCCAGCAGCACGGTCGCCAGGATCGGCAGCAGCATGCCGCTGTTGTCGGTGAGTTCCATGGAGATGACCGCGGACGTCAGCGGAGCCTGGGTGACGCCGGTCAGGTAGGCGCACATGCCGAGCAGCACGAAGGCGGAAGGATCGACCTGCGGCAGCAGCACCGACAGGTTGTGGCCGATGCCTGCGCCCACCGCCAGCGCCGGAGAGAACAGCCCGCCCGGAATGCCCGCCACGTAGGAAAGCAGGTTGGCCACCAGTTTCATCAAACCGAATTCGTGTCCGACCAGCGCATGTCCCTGGATCAATCCGCGGGCCTGCTCGTAACCGGTACCGAAGGCTCCAGCGCCGAAGGCCATGCCCAGGCAGGCCAGCATCAGCCCGCAGGCTGCCGCGAACAGCACCGGATGGGTGTTGCGCAGGTGGCCAAGCCAGCGCGGTCGACCATCCATCACCAGCAGGATGATGCGGCTGAACACACCTCCCGCCAGGCCCGCCACGCTGCCGCACAGCAGGATCGCCAACCAGCCCGTGCCCAGCGGCAGGGCCGCGTTGACCCGGCCGAAATAGGTGTAGCTGCCAATCAGCCCCAGCGACACCACGCCACCGACGATCACCGCGGTGAGCAGGGTGCCGGAGAAGCGATGCTCGTAGCGGTCGCTGAGTTCCTCGATGGCGAAGACCACGCCCGCCAAGGGCGTGTTGAACGCGGCGGCAATCCCGGCCGCACCGCCGGCCAGCAGGAAACGCGCGGCATCATGCGGCTCCTTGAAGCCGAACCAGCGCCCGATCACGTACATCACGCTGGCGCCGACATGCACGGTGGGTCCCTCGCGGCCGACCGAGGCGCCTCCCAGCAAGGCCAGCACGGTCAGGCCCAGCTTGCCCACGGAGACGCGCAAGGACAGGTTGCTGGCGCGGAATTCGCGGTCCGGCACTTCCAGCGCCGCGATCACCTGCGGAATGCCGCTGCCGCGCGTGGGCCGCATGCGGCCGTGGGTCAGCCATGCCAGGGCAGCGAAGACGGTAGGCGTGAGCAGCATCGCCCACCACGGAGAAGCCGAGCGCACCTGCTGGAACACCGAAAACGCGGCATCGCTGGCCTTGGCGAACAACAGGGCGACCAGCGCAACGGCGATGGCGCCGCCCCACAACGCGGCGCGGCGCTTCCAGACCTGTCGCGACAGCAGCGGCCGCAGCGCGGCCTGGGCTTTTTCGGTCGAAAGCATCCGACGATTATCGCATGCATGCACCGCGGGGCCGGTGCAGAATGCAGGCATGGTCATGAGCTCCCCAAAAAGTATCCCATCGGAAAATCCGATCCAGTTCGTCGATACCGGCGACGAACTGCGCATTCCCGGCATCCCCAACCTGCATTCGCATGCGTTCCAGCGCGCGATGGCGGGCATGGCGGAACGCCAGACCAATCCCGCCGATTCGTTCTGGACCTGGCGCGAAACCATGTATGCAATGGCAGCGCGATTTGATCCTGATGTGTTGCACGCGGTGGCATCCCAGCTTTGCGTGGAGATGCTAGAAGCTGGCTACACCCGCGTCTGCGAATTCCATTACCTGCACCACGCGGCCAATGGCCAGCCGTATGCGCAGGCCGACGCGATGTCGCAGGCACTGCTGCGCGCGGCGCGTGAGACTGGCATCCGCATCACCTTGTTGCCTGTGCTGTACATGACTGGTGGCTTCGATGACCGCGCGCTGTCGCCGCGCCAGCAGCGCTTTGGCCACGACATCGATGCCTATTTGCGCCTGCTCGAAATGTTGCGCAGCGAGGAAGGCGAGGGCGTGCGCATCGGTTGCGCATTGCATAGCCTGCGCGCTGTGCCGGAAGCAGCGATGCGCGAGGTGTTGGCGGCATTGCCGGAGGACAGCCGCATCCATATCCACATTTCCGAACAGACCGCCGAGGTCAACGAATGCCTCGCGTTGCGTGGCGCGCGGCCGGTGCAGTGGCTGCTCGATCATGCGGAGGTCACCGCGCGGTGGACACTCGTACATGCCACGCATCTGGACGATGCCGAAGTGCAAGGCATTGCGCGAAGCGGCGCGACGGTCGCGATTTGCACGACGACCGAAGCGAATCTGGGTGATGGGTTTTTCCCGTTGCGCGACTATCGGGATGCCGGTGGTCGTTGGGGGATTGGCTCGGATTCCAACAGTTCGATTTCGCCGGTCGAGGAATTGCGCTGGCTGGAATATGGCCAGCGCCTGCGCACGCAGCAGCGGAACATCGCGGTGTCGGCGCAGGTGCCGAGCGTCGGCGAAACCTTGTTGCAAGGTGTCGTGGACAGTGCGAACGACAGCACCGGTTTCGATGCCGCTGAACTCATCACCCTGGATGCCGACGCGCCCATTCTTGCCGGCGCGACCCGCGCTGACGTGGTCGACCGCTGGCTGTTCAGCGGCAACCGCAACATCGTGCGCGTGGTTGAAATAAGCGGTGTGCGGGTGGTCGAGAACGGACGCCATCGAGATCGTGAAGACGTCGCAGTCCGCTATCGCGATGCGATGAAGCGCTTGCTGGCTTAGCCGAACAATGCCTGCTGCGGTTCCAGCAACGCACCTTCCAGTTCCAGCAGTAAATGCTTCACCGGCAGTCCACCGCCGAAGCCGGTCAGCGCGCCATCGGCGCCGATGACGCGATGGCAAGGCAATACGATAGGCAATGGATTGCGCCCATTCGCGGCGCCTACTGCACGCGTCGCCGTGGGGTTGCCGACGCGCTGTGCCAGCTCGGCATAGCTGATCGTGGCGCCGTAAGGAATGCGTGCGAGTTCCTGCCAGACGCTCAACTGGAACGGCGTGCCTTGTGGCGCCAGTGGCAGCTCGAAACGGGTTCGCATGCCCGCGAAATATTCATGCAGTTGTGCTTCTGCGGCCTGCAACACGTCGTTGTCGCCGCCACGCCAGTCGTCGCGGCGCGCGGGATGGCGGTTCTGGTGAAATTCGATATGGCGCAGGCCTGTTTCGTCGGCCGCGATGATCAGCGGCCCGGCCGGACTTTCAATCCGGCGATGCAGGATCACGGCGTGGCGTCGCGCAGCGCCGGCAGCAACGGGTCCACCGTGCCGTCGTTCGCTGCCGGGGTGATGTGCAGCAAGCGCGCAAGCAGCGGATACACGTCGACGTTGTCGAACGCAGGCAACTGCTTGCCATCGATGAAGTCGGGCCCGATGGCGACGAACGTGGCACGCATTTCCGGCGCTTCCGGCGCATAGCTGTGTTCGCCGCGTCGTTCGGACAATGACGGCTTGCCGCGCATGATGACCCGCCAGCCGACATCGGCCTGGCAAATGATTGCAGGAACGCGTGGGTTGCGGCCATATTGCCAGCGAGGCGGCAGCTCCTGCTTGCGCCAGCACTCAAAGCGGTCATGGCGGCCCAGCAAGGCTTTTTCCACTTGCTGCTCATACCCAAGCTTCGGATTCAGGCCGGCCACCGGGCCCATATGCACCACCTCGAAGCTATCGGCGGGAACCAGGTCGTCCAGGTAGCGCACATCCTGGCTACGCACGGTCACCATGCCGTGATCCGACACCACGATCAGGTCAGTCGATGCCTCCAGCCCGCGGCTGCGCAAGCCGTCACGCAGGCGTGCGAGTGCGACATCGACCTGCTTCATCGCGGCAATCGACGCGGCCGCGTCCGCGCCGTTGGCGTGTGAGGCAACGTCGTAACCCTCGAAATACAACGTGACCAACCTGGGGCGCTCCGCAGCCGGCAGGTCCAGCCATGCGAGCACCTGGTCTACGCGGGCTTTGGCCGCCATCTCCTGGTCGTACGTCTTGTAGTAGTGCGGTCGCTGCCCGGCGATTTCCGCTTCGGAGCCCGGCCAGAACATCGTCGCAGCGATCCCGCCCTGCTTCTGCAGCGTCGCCCAGATCGGCTCACCACCCCACCAGCGACCATCGAGTGCACTGGCCCCCTTCGACACGAACTTGCCCAGTACTGCGTCGCACATGTGGTTGTGCACGATGCCGTGGTGGTCTGGCCGCAGTCCGGTCACCAACGTGTAGTGGTTTGGGAAGGTCTGGCTGGGATAGCTGGGCGTGAGCCACGCCGCGCGCACGCCCTTTGCGGCAATGGCATCCACGGTCGGCATGACACCGGTACCGATGGTCGTGGCACGCAGGCCATCCACGGATATCAATATCACGGTAGTCGGAGTCGTAGCGGGTGCCGTCAGCGCGGTCGCCGCCGTAGTTGCGGCTTGTGGAGGTGGTGCATGAGCGCACGCGGCCAGCAGCAGGCTGGCGAGAAGGAGGTAAGTCAGTCGCATGGGTCAATCATACGGTGAGCGTCAGGCCAGCCGGCCACCCGGTGCGATAATCGAGGCTGGTTTGGATTCCCGGATAACCGTCATGACCGCATCACGAAACGACCTGCTACGTAACGATCCCGGCCGCGTCATCCGCGCCCCACGTGGCAGTGAACTCACCTGCAAGTCATGGTTGACCGAAGCGCCGTTCCGGATGCTGCAGAACAACCTGGATGCCGAAGTCGCGGAGAACCCGGCCGAGCTCGTCGTCTACGGCGGTATCGGCCGCGCCGCGCGCGATTGGGATTGCTATGACGCGATCATCGAATCATTGAAAAATCTCAACGATGACGAAACGCTGCTGGTGCAATCCGGCAAACCCGTCGGTGTTTTCCCCACCCATGTCGATGCGCCGCGCGTGCTGATCGCCAACTCCAACCTGGTGCCGCATTGGGCCACGTGGGAGCACTTCAACGAACTCGATAAGAAGGGGTTGATGATGTACGGGCAGATGACCGCCGGCAGCTGGATCTACATCGGCAGCCAGGGGATCGTGCAGGGCACCTACGAAACCTTTGTCGAAATGGGCCGCCAGCATTACGGCGGCAGCCTGAAAGGGAAGTGGTTGCTCACCGCAGGCCTCGGCGGCATGGGTGGCGCGCAGCCGCTGGCCGCGTCGCTGGCGGGCATGAGCAGCCTCAACATCGAATGCCGCCAGACCAGCATCGATTTCAGATTGAAAACGCGTTATGTCGATGAGCAGGCGATCGACCTTGGTGACGCGCTCGCGCGCATCGAGAAATACACGAAGGCAGGCGAGGCGAAGTCCATCGCGCTTCTCGGCAATGCCGCCGAAATCCTGCCAGAACTGGTCAGGCGCGGCGTGCGCCCGGACTGCGTGACCGACCAGACTAGCGCGCACGATCCCGTGCATGGTTACCTGCCGATCGGCTGGACCGTCGAACAATGGATGGCCGAACAGAAATCCAATCCCGATGCTGTGCGTGACGCCGCCAAGCAGTCGATGCGCGTGCACGTGGAAGCAATGCTGGCCTTCCACGCCGCCGGCATTCCGACCGTGGATTACGGCAACAACATTCGGCAGATGGCGTTCGATGTCGGCTGCACCAATGCATTCGACTTCCCGGGTTTCGTGCCGGCCTATGTGCGACCGCTGTTCTGCAAAGGCATCGGCCCGTTCCGTTGGGTCGCGCTCAGTGGCGATCCGGAAGACATCTACAAGACCGACGCCAAGGTCAAGGAACTGATCCCGGACGATGAGCACCTGCACAACTGGCTGGACATGGCGCG
>JBDSGA010000124.1:0-40495 GCA_039919235.1 Thermomonas sp.
ATTCGGCATCCAAGGCGGCCTCCGACCACTTGGTGCGTGCGTTCCACCACACCTACGGGTTGCCAGTGGTGACCACCAATTGCAGCAACAACTACGGTCCGTACCAGTTCCCGGAAAAACTCGTGCCCTTGATCATTGCCCGTGCGCTGGCGGGCGAGCCGCTGCCGATCTACGGCGATGGCAAGAATGTGCGTGACTGGCTCTATGTCGGTGACCACGTGACGGCGATCCGCGCGGTGCTGGAGCGCGGACGTATCGGCGAAACCTACAACGTCGGCGGCGATGCCGAAATGCAGAACATCGAAGTCGTCCACGCCATTTGTGCGTTGCTCGATGATCGCCGGCCACGCGAAGATGGCCAGTCGCGCGCTTCGCAAATCACCTATGTCGCGGATCGTCCCGGCCATGACCGTCGTTATGCGATCGACGCCGACAAGCTGAAATCCGAACTGGGCTGGGCGCCCGCGCACGACTTCGTGCAAGGCATGGCCGATACCGTTGACTGGTATCTCGACAACCAGGCATGGGTCGGGCGTGTGCTGGACGGCAGCTATCGGCTTGAGCGCATCGGCGGGGTTGCGTGAGCACCGTGAAGCGCAAGGGCATCGTCTTGGCCGGTGGTTCCGGTACCCGGCTTTACCCGATCACCAAGGCGATCAGCAAGCAGTTGCTGCCGGTATATGACAAGCCGATGATCTATTACCCGCTCAGCGTGCTGATGCTGGCGGGGATTCGCGAGGTGCTGATCATCAACACCCCGCACGAACAAGCCTTGTTCCAGCACCTGCTCGGCGACGGTTCGCAATGGGGCATGCAGATTGAATATGCCGTGCAGTCCAGTCCAGATGGGCTGGCGCAGGCATTTGTGATTGGTCGCGAGTTTCTCGCGGGTGGACCTAGCTGCCTCGTGCTGGGCGACAATATCTTCTATGGCCACGGCTTGACCGACCTCTTGCAGCGCGCCGATGCGCGCGAAGACGGCGCGACCGTGTTCGGCTACTGGGTGCGTGATCCGGAACGTTACGGCGTGGCCGAGTTCGATGCCGACGGTAAGGTCATCGGGCTGGAAGAGAAGCCAGTGACGCCGAAGTCGAACTATGCGGTGACCGGCCTGTATTTCTACGATGGCCGCGCACCCGATTTCGCGGCCTCGTTGCAGCCTTCGTCGCGCGGTGAACTGGAAATCACGGACCTCAATCGCTGCTATCTGAAAGACGGCTCGATGCAGCTGGAAAAGATGGGTCGAGGTTATGCGTGGCTTGACACGGGCACCCATGAGTCGCTGGTGGAGGCCTCGACGTACATCGAGACCATCGAGAAGCGCCAAGGCTTGCGCGTTTGCTGTCCCGAGGAAATCGCCTGGTACAACGGTTGGATCGATGCCGAGCAACTTCGTGCGCTGGCCCAGCCTCTGGCCAAGAACGGTTACGGTCAGTACCTGCTGAGCCTGCTCGAACACGGTCGCATCGGGTGAAGACGCTCCCATGAAGGCGCTCCCATGAAAGTCATCGAGACCGGATTGCCGGGATGCGTGGTGATCGAGCCTGCGGTATTCGGCGACGAACGTGGCTATTTTTACGAAGGCTGGAACGCGGCGCGTTTCGCCGAACGTGGATTGCCAACCGCCTTCGTCCAGCACAATGTCTCGCGCTCGGAACGCGGTGTGTTGCGTGGGTTGCACTACCAGTGGCCTGGCAACGTACAGGGCAAGTTGGTGAGCGTGCTGGAAGGTGAGGTCTATGACGTAGCGGTGGACATTCGCCGCGGCTCACCGACGTTCGGCCAACATGCGGCCGCGATCCTGAGCGCCGACAACAAGCGTCATTTCTGGATCCCGGAAGGCTTTGCCCACGGGTTCCTGACCCTGAGCGAGACCGCCGTGTTCACTTACCTGTGCACCGCACCCTACGACCGCGAAAGCGACAATTCGCTGCGTTGGGATGATCCTGCGCTGGCGATCAATTGGCCGTTGGCCGACGTGTCATTGTCGGGCAAGGATGCGGTGGCGCCGCTACTGGCCGACATCCCTGCCGAGCGCCTGCCAACGTTCATCGCATGAAGTTGCTGTTGCTCGGTGGTAACGGCCAGGTAGGGCGCGAATTGCGACGTAGCTTGCCTGCATTGGGTCATGTGATCGTCGCCACCCGCGATGGCGCAGGTACCGATATGGTCGCGGACTTTGATCGATCCGAATCACTCCGTGGGTTGATTGAACTCGTCGCGCCGGACGTCGTGGTCAATGCGGTGGCCTACACCGCCGTGGATAAGGCTGAGGCCGAGGCTGACGCCGCCTTCCGCATCAATGCCGAAGGTCCGGCCACGATTGCACAGGCATGCAAGGGAACCGATTCCCTGTTGGTGCATTACTCGACCGATTACGTGTTCGACGGCCATGCCACGCGCCCGTATCGCGAAGATGATCCAACCGCTCCGCTGGGCGTCTATGGGGCAAGCAAACTGGCGGGTGAGACAGCGATCCGCGCAAGCGGCGCGCGCCACGCGATCCTGCGCACGGCATGGGTGTATGCCGCACACAGCAAGAACTTCCTGCTGACGATGTTGAGGCTGGCCAGTGAACGCAACGAACTGCGCGTGGTCGCTGATCAATTCGGTGCGCCGACGCCTGCGGCATGGATTGCCGATGCAACGATGGAGCTATTACGACGTGGTGTGGTGGAATCCGGCACCTGGCATCTGACCTCGCGTGGGGAGACGGATTGGCACGAATTCGCTTCAGCGATCATGGAAGAGGCACACGTGCATGGATTGCTGCAGCACAAGCCGCGGGTGTTGCCGATCACGACCACCGAGTACCCGACCCCCGCCCACAGGCCGGCCTATTCAGTGCTGGACACCACGCGGTTGCAAAGGGACTTCGGCATCGTGCCACCGGACTGGCGCGATGGATTGACGCAAACGCTGCGGGAACTCCCAGCCGGGCGCTGAGCGGCCTCGGCCCTTCGCCGCGACCAACCGCTTCACGTGTCGTTGTAGCGTTGCGCAGCCCAGGCAGCGCCAATGTTCGGCGCCATCAGGCGGATTGGAAGCACCAGTGCCAAGGCTCGTAGACGATGCCGTGCGGGTTATGGCGCGGATAGCTCATTTCGAAACCGTGGTCGCCGGCATTGAATTGCAACCACGCAAATGCAGGGGTGTGTTCGAAGCTTTCCTCAGCCGGAGGCTCGCCCGGTGCGCCGATATCCAACGCCAACCCACCGTGGTGTTCGGAGAATCCTGGCGCTGCGTTGACCGCGAGGATGTCCTCGATGGAAAGGCTGCGTGCGAGCTTCCGTTCAAAGATGCCGAGTTGATAATCATGACTGCGATATCCGGAAATCGCGTCCAACACGAGGTCATCCCGAAGTGCTGCAGCGCGCATGCTCAGCCAGGCCCGTGCGGCATCGAAACGCAGCCATAGCGCACGCCTGTAACGGTCGAATCCGGCAAATGCCAGCCAATCAGGTTCGGCAACCAGCGCAAGTCCTGTGCGCTGTGCGTAAGCGGCTTCGTCCAACTCGAGGGAGGCCAGGCGCTGGTGCAGGCCATGCAGTTCCAGTTCGCCGATATATTCAAGACCGAACCGGGCATGATGCGGGATCGCATCCAGCGCGTCAAGTGCTTCATCCAGCCCGGGTTCGCGCTGCAGGTGTGGGATCAGCGGCAGCAGGCCGGCGTCGAGTTCGGCGGCAAGGTAGGTGCCATCACGCTTACGGCGCAATACATGGTGTGCACGCGACAATGCACGGGCATCCCGGTTGCTTTTGGCGCGCAGCAGCGCTGCCGGCCAGACCTCGATCTCGGCGGTGTTGACCAGCACGGTCTTGAGCGGCATTGGTTGCAGTCGCGACATATGTCCAGCTTAGCGCAGCGTCGAAAGCCTCAGTTGCGTCCGGGCTGACGATCCGTGGCAGAACGGAGTGCATCGAGCAGCACTTGCGGTCGCTCGACACTGAGCAACAATTGATCCTTCCCGTTGTGAAGCGGCAGCCACAGCACGCGATGGCGATCGGTGATCAGGCAAAACGCCTTGGCGATCTTGCCGCGCAGGCGAAATCGCCCGGCTTGGAAACCTGGCATCGACATGCCGATGGTCTTGATGAGCGGCGACAGCTCCGTCCGCTCGGCAAGATCGACCAGCGTTGCGCGTTCGAGGTCAATACTGGCGATCGGCGTGCGCTCGCGAAACATCGCTGCGCGAACGTCCAGGATATTGCCGACCAATGCCACTGATCGCCGCCTCATCGCGACGAACGACAGGCCCAGCACCAACGCCACGATGACCACGGCAGGCAAGAACCGGATCAGTCCAGCGTTGTCCATCCGGCCAACCCACAACATGCCGACGATGATCAGGAATGGCAGTACGCCGCCCGCGATCACCAGAAATGCGATGGCATAGCTAGGTGGTGGAATCACCGTGAAATCCTGCGGTGCCTGGCTGCAGTTGGCTTGCATGTCATTCCTTGCGGGCGTTGCCGCTTAGTGCGCCTTGACCCATGTGGCGACGTCGCCGATCAGCGTCGCGTCGACATGCCCCGGATTGCCGTATTCGGCGAGGTTGCCATCACCTTTTCCGGCGATGCCGAGGTGATTGAGTGTGTCGTAGAGCTTGAACGTGGCCTTCTTGTCCTCGTGAAAGCCGCCGCGCCAGTTCTGCCAATCAGCGTCCACCACTTGGATATCGCGGGCACCCTGCAGGATCAACATCGGCAAGTCGACTGCCTTGGCTTCTGCCACCGGGTCGACGCTGTCGATGCTGCGCCAATAGCCAGCCGGCATGCCCAGCACGGTCTTGGTAGTGGGGGTGGTGGCAGGATCTCGCGTGGTGGCGACCTGCGCGATCAATGCGTTGATCGCATCGCGCTCCGTGTCGCTGGTCTTGCTGTCGTCGAGCACGGCAAGGCGGCGGTTCTGTTCGATGAGGATGTCGAGCAGCGGGCGCGATGGCGCAGCCATCAACACCAAGCCAGCCACATGACCAGAAATCGCCGCGATGCGCGGCGCCATCAAACCACCCTGGCTGTGACCGAGCACGAAAACACGCGCCGGATCGATGCCTTCGAGCTTGCGTAATGCATCCACGGCAAGCACTGCGTCATTGGTGGTTTCGTCGTCGACACCGTAGATGCCGCTCACGAAATCCTGCGGACGTGCCTTAGTGCGCTTTTCGTAGCGCAGCACGGCAACGCCTTGTGCAGCCAGCCCGCGGGCGATGTCCAGGAACGGCTTGTTCGGGCCGATGCTTTCGTCGCGGTCGTGCGGGCCGGAACCGTGCACCAACACCATCGCCGGGAACGGCCCCGTGCCCTTCGGCATCGTCAGTGTGCCGGGCAGGGCGCGCTCGCCTTCACCGACGCTGAGGTCAGTCTCAATGTAAGGCGCGTCCTCGCTCACTGCGGCTGCAGGCGGCGCCTCTCCGGGTTGGATCAGGAAGCCCGCGATCTTGCCTTCCGCATCAATAACGATTTTTGCCGCCAGTGCGGCCTTCGCGTAATGCAGCGGAATTTTCACCAACGTTGTTTCGCCTTGCTGCATGCTCACGGCCTCGCCACGTCCTTGCGCTTCACCCGCCTGCGTCGGCAGCGATTCCCACACCGCCTTGAGCTTGTCGGCCGGCACGGCTTGCGCCATCGCAGGGCTGAACATGGCTTCGGCCTGTGCGTACTCAGCCCCATCGAGGTGGTCGAGCAACTGGATCGCCAGTGCGCTCGCTTTGGTTTCTGCCGATGGTGTGTCCTGTGCGTGACTGCCGTTCGGCAGCAACAGTCCTGCAGCGAGTATTAACACCGCGAACGACGACAACACGACGCGGGACAAGGCGCGCTCCATATTGGAGCCTGGGCGATGAGACCGCTCGATCAAGTTGACGATATTAGGCATGTCGGTTCTCCGGGATACACGTTTCAGACTTCTTTCTTCAGATAGAGGTAGGCAGTCATTGAGATTTGGCTTACCGCGACCAGTTCCCAGCCCATGGCGCCGAGCGGGGCCAGTGTCTCTTCGATCTGTTTGGGGATCAGGCCCCTCCATGTTGCCTTGACCTCCACGACCTTGTAATTCCAGCGAGTACTCATTTCGATTCCTTGTGCGTGTCGTCGGCCTTGGCCGGCAAGCGGCCGGCCTTGCGTAGCGCGTCGCGCAGAACATATTCGATCTGCGCGTTGATGCTGCGGAGCTCGTCGTCGGCCCAGCGCTGCGTGGCCGCCAGGACGTCGGCATTGATGCGCAGCGGATAGGCCTTCTTTTCAGCCATGTGGATTCACTTCGGCCGATGCCGGCGAGACGCAATGGCGATGATGATCAACACGACAATGACACCAACTGCAGTGGTCATGGCTGCGCGCTCAGTACAACGTGCCGGCGTTGACGATCGGCTGGGTGCCGCGCTCGCCGCACAAGACCACCAACAGGTTGCTGACCATCTGCGCCTTGCGCTCTTCGTCGAGGCTTACCACACCGTTCTTTTCAAGTTCGGCCAAGGCCATCTGCACCATGCCAACGGCGCCGGAGACGATGCGTGTGCGCGCCGCGATGATCGCGTCTGCTTGCTGGCGCTGCAGCATCGCCTGGGCTATTTCCGGCGCATACGCAAGATGGCTGATACGTGCATCCAGCACCTGCACGCCGGCATCGGCCAGGCGCTCGGCGAGCTCATCGCGCAGGTGTTGCGAGACTTCCGCGGCATGGCTTCGCAGGGCGATCTGGCCGTCCTCGTGCTGATCGTAGGGATAGCTGGTGGCCATCGTGCGCAACGCGGATTCGGATTGGATGTGGACGAAACTTTCGTAGTCGTCGACGTTGTAAACGGCTTCGGCCGAATCCACGACCTGCCACACGATCACTGCGGCAATCTCGATCGGGCTGCCGCCCAGTTCATTGACCTTGAGCTTGCCGCTCTCGAAATTGCGCACGCGTTGGCTGATTTTCTTCTTGGCGTAGAAGGGGTTGTTCCAGCGCAGGCCGTTCTCGTGGACGGTGCCCACATATTTGCCGAACAGGCTCAGCACTGCGGACTGGTTGGGTTCCACCATGTACAGACCGATCAGGCAAAAACCGCACACCAGCGCCAGTAGTGCGCCAGCCACGACGAACAGGCCGTCTTGTGCCTGCGCGCCGGTGATGATCAGGTAGACGCCGACCAGCATGCTGGCGAAAAGCGCCAGCAACATCGGGATGCCGGGGAGGGAGCGTAGCGGGGTTTCTTTCATGGTCGTTCTCGCGTCAGGGCCCAAAGAGTGGGTGCTCAATATAGATATCAAATTGATATCATTTATTCAACGATCTTCCGATGAGCGGTTGACCAAAACGAACCATCGGCCCGGACTGCGCAGGATTCGATGCACGCTAGTGGCGCTCCAATGTGTCAGCGCTCCGGGGTCAGGTAGAAGATCGGTGCCGGATTGAACTCGCCGCTGGCATACAGGCCACCTCCGCCAGCGCTCCAGGCCAGTGCTTCTGCTTGCGGTATCAAAGGCACGTCATGTGCTTCCGGATCGCGGGTCACCGCGGCTGCCCAGTCTTCCCCGGTTTCACGCCGGTAAAACAGCACGCTGCCGTAGGTCAACACCGCCAGCGTGCGTCCATCGGGCGACACATCGGCCGCGGTGACCTGAGTGAACAACTTGGCCATGGTGGGGTCGCTGCGTTGAATGTCTGGATCAGCGTCCGGAACGCCTCTCAGGCGCCCGATCCGGCGTGGTTCGCGCCAAGCCCCCTCAGGGTCGGCCAGTGGTAACACGAACAGTTCTGGCGGCTGGCGTTTCTTTGATATCAGCAGGATCTTGCCCGCGGTGGCATCCACAGCCACTGCCTCGCAATCACGCGGCCCGTCCGGCCACCGCGCGTGGATCGTCCAGGCCGGGCGCAGGCTGGCGTTCGCCAGTTTTGCCGGCTCTTCAAACACGTAAATGGTGACGCTTTTGCGCCGGCCACCGTTGTCGCCGGTGTCGGCGACGAGAAGATAGTGCTTGCCGTCAAGGTCGAAGCTGGCCAGGTCCTCCCAGTCAACGTTCTTCGCGCCCTCGACCTCGAATTGCGCCAGCTTCGTGCCGCGCAGCGAGATGGCATACAGCCGAGCTGGATTGCCGCTGTCGTTTATGGTCCACAGCACATCCGAATGCGCATGCGATGCCGCGAAACCGCTGACTTCGTCGAGGTCCGTGCTGGTGATCAGCCCGGCCAGGCGCGCGAACGGCAGTGGCGCCGGCGCACACGCCAGCACGCACGCTGAGAACGCGGCGAGAATCGAGAGCCGCAGGACAGGACGAATCGGCATCCACCAAGGATGGCATGGACGCAGGTCGCGGCACAGTCCGCAAAAGGCGGTCCAGCCCTCGGCTACACTCGAACCCGACTACGCCCATGTACTTGCCCCATATCGGATGGCCTGTACGTGGCCCTGCGACCACGATGAGAATACTGAGCTCATGAATGATCCTGCCGGATACGCCGTCTTCTTTTTCCCGCCCGCGCTGGAAGTGTTGGGTGAGGCGATCAAGCCGTACCTGCAAGACGGACCTGCGGGCATGCACGTGCCATGTCGCGAAGTGGACACGGGTGGCGCGTTCATCGAAATGACCCTGCAAGGGCGCACCAATGAAGGCCAGAACATCGCGCTGGAACTGATGGTGCCGGGCAACATGGTGCGGATGATCGTGTCCGCACGTAGCGATGCCGAGTTTGGCTTCTATGACCGCAGCCGGGCAGCGCATGTGCTGGTAGAGCCCGGCCTGCCACTTGCTGATGCTGTTGTTGCCAGCACGGCAGCGGAGCCAGTGGTCGGAAACCCCGGCGCACCAGCTGCGCCTGCAGCAATGCCCGCGCCTTCAGCAAATCCCGCACCCACGCCGGCTAAATGATCAGGTCTGCAACGGCTGCCAGTTGCGGCCGTTGAAGCCTTCCAGCGGCTGGAAGCGGCGCTTGTAATCCATCTTGGCGTGTCCGGAAATCCAGTAACCCAAGTACAGATGGGTGCGGTGATCACGTGCAGCCCATTCGAGTTGTTTGAGCACGCCAAGCGTACCCAGTCCGCGCGCGGCTTCTTCGGGATCGTAGAACGTGTAGACCGCCGACAGCGCATCGTCGATCAAATCGGTGACCGCGACCGCCAGCAACCGGTGCGTGTGGTGTTCGCGCAGCTCCAGGAAACGCCCATCGTTCCAGGAACCGATCAGGAATTGCTCGAACTCCGAAGCCCCATGATCGTCCATGCCGCCACCGGCATGGCGTGCACCGAGATACTTTCGATAAAGCGTCAAGTGCTCGTCGGTGCGTTCCGGCATCACGATGCGCACGTCGACATCTGCATTGCGTGCCAGGCAGCGACGCTGGCTGCGGTCGGGTTTGAACGCGGCAACCGGCACGCGCACCGCCACGCACGCCTGGCAACCGGCGCAGGCAGGGCGATAGACGATGTCGCCGGAGCGACGAAAGCCCCAACCCAGCGCCATCGGGTAAAGATTCGCCAAACGAGGATCGCGGGGATCAAGCACCAGGTCGCGCGCTTCGCGGTCAGCCCAGTAGCCGCAGGGGTGGCTTCCGGTGCGGAACATGCGCAAATTGTCGGCGTCGGTGCCCATTATTCGAGGATACCGCCACCGCGGTTCAGCTGCGCGATAGGCATATCTGTCAACCGTCGTCGTGGTGCCGCGTTCTCAATGGCATTCCGGCCGATGCCGGTTCTCGAGGAAGACTGATGAGCAGCGACATGAAGAGCAATTCCATGAAGCAGATGCAGGTACTGTCCGTGGCCGCCGTGCTCGCATTGGCCTCGGCAGCGGTCTATGCACAGACCCAAGAGGCAGCTCCTGATCGCGCTACGCAGCGCGTGCAACTGGACGTCAATAGGGATGGCGTAATCGATCGTGCCGAAGCCGCCAAGGCGCCCAAGCTGGCTGCGCGATTCGACCAGTTGGACACGAACAAGGATGGCAAGCTCAGTGCCGATGAGCGCGCGAAGATGCGGGGCACGCATCATCGCGGCGCAATGAGTGGTGGCCACGGGCGGATGATGGCGCTGGACACCGACAAGGATGGTCGGATCAGCCGCACCGAGGCCATGGCGGCAAAGGGCAAGTTCGTTGATCGTTTCGACAAGATGGACGTCAACAAGGATAGCTACATTGACCGCGGTGACATGCAGGCCAGGATGGCACGGAACCGCGCCGAGATATTCAAGGACGCCGATTCCAACCGTGATGGCCGGGTGACCCGCGACGAATTCACCATCGAGCAAGGTGCACGCAGTGCGGAACGGCGGGAGAAGCGGGCCAGCCATGCGCAAGCAGCAGGCAAGCAAGCACTCGTGCGCCTAGCACCGACCGAGCAGCAGCAGATGGCATTCGCCGGCAAGAGGTTTGATGCGATTGACACCAACAAGGATGGCGCGCTGACACGTGCAGAGTTCGATGCGTTCAAGCCCAAGGATCGTGGCATGCACCAAGGCATGGACCATCGCATGGGCGATGCAACGGTGCCCGCATCCAAGCCTTGATTTGCTGACGCCCCTGCAAAACACCCAACGCCCGGAGCATTCCGGGCGTTGTCGTTCGAGTGCGCACTATTCACTGTCGGGAACGAATTTCCCAGCGATTGCCGTCGCGTTCGGCCTCGACTTTTCGGGCTTTACCGCCACCAGTCGTCAGTTGCACGTGACCGCGCCCGGACCCATCGGTCATGTAATCGTTGATGGCGATGTTCCATGACCCATCCTTCGGGCAATCGCTGGCGGCGAACGCTTGCGTCGCACTGCCAAACACCAGTGATTCGATGAACTGCGGCGCAGGGTCGGCGCCGTCGATCGCAATGCAAGCCTGCGCAGGCTTCGCTTTGGCGGTCTCGGTTTCCACCAGCAGCTTGGCCAGCGCGGTGGGCACGTCGGCGCGATAGATCTCCAGATCATCGGCCTGCGGGATGATCGCGGGTGACGGGAATTTTGGTTTGGCCGGAGCAACGGCAGCAACGGGCTTGTTGGCGGGAACTGCCGGAGTGTCACGGCGCGCATACCAGATCAGCGCACTCACCACGACGATCAACACCAGCAGGCCGATCCGTACACGTGCGCGCGAACTGCGTTTGCGCTCGATGTGAGCCTTTTTGTCGTGCAGGGTCGACAACGGCAGGTAGCTGCTCTCGCCTGCGCGCGTGCTCTCCAGCAGGCCGGCATCGCGCAGCAACTGGCGTCCGCGCGGCTGGTCGTCAGCTTTGAGGATCCACACCGCGGGTTGTCGGCCAGACTCGGCGCCGTCTCGATAACTGAAATGGCTGCGGCGGTTGCCTTGATAGGAACGGCCATCGCTGATCCGCACGTCGATGCCTTCCTTGCGCAGCAGCTCGGCTACGGCTTCCACGTTTTCGAGGCGTTGGCTGGAAAATACCTGGCGCATGCTCAGCCTTTCGCGTGAAGCGGGGTATTGGCCTTGTCGGCGCCAACGACGCGGATCAAGCCTTCCTGCGCACTGCTGGCAACCAAGCGTCCGCTACGGTCGAAGATCTGGCCGCGAGCCAGTCCGCGTCCACCTTGGGCGCTGGGGCTGTCGATCGAATACAGCAGCCACTCATCGGCGCGAAATGGGCGGTGGAACCACAGCGCGTGATCGAGCGAGGCCATCTGCACATCGGGCTGGTAGTAGCTGATGCCGTGCGGGAAGGTCGCGGTGCCCAGCAAATGGAAGTCGCTGGCATAGGCCAGCAGCGCGCGATGCAGTTCGGGCGCATCACCCACGCGCTCCGACAGCCGGAACCAGACGTGCTGAAACGGCGGACGCTTGGGCGGATTCAATTCGTCGCGCGGATAGACATGGCGGAACTCGAACGGACCTTGCCGGGTCAACCAGCGCTGGACCTTGCTGGGTAGTTTCGCCATCTGTTCCTGAGAGAGCGCCTGCGCGGGTTCCAGATCTTCGGGCTTCGGCACTTCCGGCATCGATAATTGGTGTTCGGCGCCGTCTTCATGCTGCTGGAACGATGCGGCAAGGAAGAAAATCGGTTGCCCGTGCTGGATCGCGGTGACCCGGCGCACCGAGAAACTGCCGCCATCACGCGTGCGATCCACGTTGTAGACAATGGGCGCCTCGATGTCGCCGGCGCGCAGGAAATAGGCGTGCAAGGAATGCGCATCGCGTGGTTCGCCCGCAGTGTCCATCGTGGCCTGCGCCGCCGAGAGCGCCTGGCCCAGCACCTGGCCACCAAACACGTACTTTGTTCCGATGTCGCGGCTCTGGCCGCGGAACAGGTTGTCTTCTAGGCGCTCCAGCGAAAGCAGTTCAACCAGCTCGTGGACGACGGGTTCGGAGGAGGGCGGATTCATCCCCGGATTATAGGTGCTGCGCTACCGCAAGCCGCTCCAACGGTACCTCGGCAAGCACGCGTGTCCACGGGAACGAAGGGCCCGGATCGCGCTTGCGGCGGACCTTCACGTGAGGGTCGTCGCTGGACTCGACCTCGTCGGTATCGAGGTCCTCGTGCCCGGCGATCACGTTCAGGCCAGGGATGCGAGTGCACAGGTCACGCAGTAACGCGATCAAACCGTCGATCTGTGCATCGGTATAGGCCTCGTCCATCGCCTGGTACCGCGAGTCCAGCCAGTCCGGGTAGCGGCCGGTATTGACAAGTTCGATGCCAACCGAACGCGGGTTGTAGCCACGGGTGTGGTGGGCGATGTGGCCGATGTCGACGTATTCCACGATGCTGCCGTCGCGGTCGATGTAGAAATGCCCGCTGTTGCCGGTGCCACTGTCCTGGTACAGGACGCGTTCGCCGAACACACGCGCCATGGCGAGATCGGGCAGCTCCGTGCAATGAATCACCACCAACTCGATGTCATCCAACGGACGGGTTGCAAGCAGGGCTGCGTAGGGCAGCGGCTCGATGCGGATGTGGTTGCATATCACGGGCTCTGGCATGCGCCGATGCTAGCATTCACCTATGTCGAGACTGCCCAATCAAGCGCCACACGCCCCCAGTCTCAGCGGCCCCCATGCAACAGATGCAAATGACGGTTCAAACCGACCCATAGCGATCCTCGGCATGTTGCGAATCACCCAAGCAGGGGCCACGCCATGAGGGGGCATTGCATCCTCTCGCACGGCTTTGAAAGCGGTCCCGACGCAACCAAGGTCACCGCATTGGCTGATGTGGCGGAGCGGTTGGGTTGGACCCACGAGCGACCCGACTACAGCGATCTCGATGCGATGCAGGATGTCAGCAATCTCGGTGACGTGTCCTCTCGGCTGCAGCGACTCTTGCAGCTTGCGTCCAAAGCGGCATCTCGCGGCCCGTTGGTGCTGGCTGGTTCGAGTCTCGGTGCCTGGATCTCCGCGCGGGTTTCGCTTGAAGTGCCGGTGCTTGGTCTGTTCCTGATGGCGCCACCTGTGAGCATGGGTCCGGCACCGGGATTGGACGCGGCACAGGTGCCAACGTCGATCATCCACGGCTGGCATGATGAACTGATTCCTGCCTCACACGTCATCGACTGGGCCGGCTCGCGCAATGCGCGTCTGCTGCTGGTGAATGATTCTCATCGCCTGTCCGATCATGTGCAGGCCAGCGCTGACGCCTTTGAACAATTACTCACGATGTTGCCGGCATGAAATTTTTCGCAAGTTGCGGCAAAGGCCTGGAATACCTGTTGGCCGATGAGCTGGTGGCGCTCGGTTGCTGTCGCGCAACCGCGACGATGGCGGGTGCCAACGCCGAGGGCGAATTGATCGACGCGCAGCGCGCCGTGTTGTGGTCGCGACTGGCCAGCCGCGTGCTGTGGCCGATCAGCGAATTTGAGTGCGCCGACGAGCACGCGCTCTACGCTGGCGCGATGCAGGTGGAATGGTCTCGGCATATTTCGCCTGACCACACCATCGCGGTCGATGCGCATGTCTCGGGCGATGCGATCACCCATGCACGCTATGCGGCGCAGCGGGTCAAGGACGCGGTGGTCGATACCTTGCGCGCACAAACTGGCGCACGCCCGGATGTGGATGTCGAATCACCTGACGTGCGCATCAATCTGGTCGTTCGCAAGGGGCGCGCGATTATTTCCATCGACCTCGGTGGTGGCCCGCTGCACCGGCGCGGTTGGCGCCGCGCGCAGGGCGAAGCACCGCTCAAGGAAAACCTGGCCGCAGCCGTGCTGTTGCGTGGCGGCTGGCCACAGGCGTACTTCGCGGGCGGCGATCTGCTGGATCCGATGTGCGGCAGCGGCACCTTGCTGATCGAAGGTGCGCTGATGGCGGCCGATGTCGCGCCCGGCCTGATGCGGCTGGGCGAACGGTTGCCGACCCGCTGGCATGGGTTCGACGTGGATGCGTGGAAGACGCTCGAGATCGACGCAATCGAACGCGAAGCCCGCGGTCGGACCACCTTGCGCGCGTGCATCCACGGCAGCGACAGCGATCCACATGCGATTCGCGCCGCGCGTGAGAACGCGCAAGTCGCCGGCGTCGCCGACGCAATTGATGTGGCCGTCTGCGACATCGGGTCGTTGCCGGTGCAGCCCAACGCCAACGGCGTGGTCGCCTGCAATCCACCCTACGACGCGCGCCTGGCCGCGGATCCCGCGCTGTACCGGGCGCTAGGCGGGGCACTGCAGCGTGCGACACCGGCATGGACTGCGAGCCTGCTGTGTGGCGATTTCGAACTGGCGCGCGCCACTGGATTGCGGGCGCAAAAACGCTATCAGGTGTTCAACGGTCCGATCGAATGCAACTTGATCGTGGCTAACCCGATTGCCATGCCGGAACGCGCCGATGGCGCGCCGCGTGGATTGAGTGAGGGCGCACAGATGGTCGCCAACCGCCTGCGCAAGAACCTGAAAGGGTTGCGTGCATGGCGCGAACGCGAAGGCATCACCTGCTTCCGTGCGTACGACGCCGACATCCCCGAATATTCGTGCGCGGTCGACGTTTACACCACTGACCCTGATGAAACAGTGTGGCTGCACGTCCAGGAATATGCGGCGCCCGCCGACATTCCCGAAGCGACCACGCGCAAGCGCCTCAATGAGTTGCTAGCGGCGGTGCGCGACGTATTCGAAGTGCCGCGCGAGCGTGTGGCGTTGAAGACGCGCAGCACCGGCAAGGGCGGCAGCAAGTATGGTCATTTCGATCATCGCGGCGAGTTCCTGCGTGTACGCGAAGGCAGCGCGGAGCTGCAAGTCAACCTGTTCGATTACCTCGACACGGGCCTGTTTCTCGACCACCGGCCGCTGCGCGCACGGATGGCGCTGGAAGCGCGCGGTCGTCGCTTCCTCAACCTGTTCTGCTACACCGGCGTCGCAACCGTGCAGGCGGCTGTGAACGGCGCGCTTGAAACGACCAGCGTGGACCTGTCGACGACCTACCTCGATTGGCTGGGCGAAAACCTGCGCGAGAATGGCATTGGCGGCACCCGCCATCGGGTCACCCAAAGTGATGCGTTGCGCTGGCTGGAAGCGGATCGTGGCGAGTACGACGTGGTCTTCTGCGATCCGCCGACATTTTCGAATTCCAAGCGGGCCGAAGACTTCGACGTGCAGCGCGACCATATACGCTTGCTGGGTGCGACGATGGAGCGAGTGTCTGCTGATGGCGTGCTGTATTTTTCCAACAACTTCCGGCGGTTCCGACTGGATATCGAGGCGCTTTCGGAATTCGCGATGGTCGAAGACATCAGTGCTTCGAGCATTCCCCCAGATTACGTTCGCAACCCGCGCATCCATCGTGCGTGGCGGCTGACGCGCAAGCGAAGCTGACAGGGCGAAACCAGATCATGCGCAATCATTCATCAGAAAGGCTGCGTTTCATCGGCCAATGGTTGAAGAACCCACGGCAGACGGCATCGGTTACGCCATCCAGTCCCGAGCTTGCGGCTGCGATGCTGGTGCAATTGCCACCGAACACAACGCGCGTGATCGAGCTAGGCGGCGGTACCGGCGCGCTGACCCGCGCGCTGGTCGACCATGGCATTGCCGGGAGGGATTTGCTGGTGCTGGAGTTGAACAAGGAACTGCATACGCACCTGCGTTTGCAGTTCCCCGATGAGGTGTTGGTGCAGGGTGATGCGGTCGAGTTGCCGCGGCTTGCGGCAAGCACGGGATTCTTGGCCAACAGCCCGGCCGATGCAGTCGTATCCAGTCTCGGATTGCTGGCAATGGGTCGCGAGCAATCAGTGGGCATCCTGCGCGCTGCGTTCGAATGCCTGCGACCTGATGGTCGCTTCATCCAATTCACCTATGGACCGATGTCGCCGATTTCCGACGGCGTGCTGGGGTCTCTGGGGCTGAACATGCGCCGCGGTGATTTCGTCCTGCATAACGTGCCGCCTGCCACTGTCTGGGTTTACCAGCGCAACCAGAGCAAGGCGATCGTGCCGCGTAGCGTCAATCGCTGAGCCGGTGGATGGATTCCGCGCTCAAGCAGTGCAAACGATGAGTGTCAAGATCTCCTGGATGAGGCCGGGTCGCGGGCCCCGGATTTAACGGCCGCGCATTCGTCCGAACAAACCGCCACCGGCCTTGCCTGCAGGTTCCGGCTCAGGTTCCGCCGGCAGCACCAACTCCGCGTAACCGGTCGCCAGGTTGGCATTCACGAAATCTGCGATATCTGCGCGATCCACGCCGCTTGACGCAGCGATTTCATCGAGCGTGGATGGCCCTTTCATCATCGCGGTGGCGATGCGGAAATGCTTGGGGTATTCGCGCTCGGTCTGTGGCCATTTGGTGAGGCGGTATTGGCCATCGGGATCATTGCCGGGGAGCAGGGTGCCGTTGCCAGCCAGCAATCCCGCCAGCCATTGCAGGCGTACGAACGGTTGTGCGCTTCCCAGCGAGACCGCTTCGGATTCCCACGTGGCAGCGTCCGGTGTTTCGAAATCCTCGATCCGCAAGGTGCCTTCGAAAAACGCGGCCAGGGGTTTCAAGATCGCAGGGCCGTGATAGACCTTGCTGCGCGGATCAATCAGCAGGACCTGCCCATCCGCACGCTTCAGGCGAACCCGGCGCTCAAGACCATTGCCAACCAGCCAATGTGCCAGCGGGCGATCCGGCGCGATTGCAATGGTGGGTGTCGATGCGGGTGCGGGCGCCAGCGTCGGCTTGGGGTCTGTTGCCGGGTCGGGCCCCACGAAAACAGGCAGCGGAGCCATCGCAGGCCGCAATGCCGGACTGGCCTCGACTTCGTCTTCCTGCAATGCGTGGGCTTCGGGTAGTTGGTCCACAGGCGCAGGTGCGTGCGTGGACGCGGCCGGTGCCACGGCGGCTTGGTCGGGCGGGGTATCGACTTCGATTTCACTCAACAGCACGGCGAGGTCGTTCGCGTTGAGCGGACGCATCAGCCGGTAATCGGTCTGGCTTCTCTCCACGGAGGTCAGTCCAATGACCTTGCGCCCGGCGGCATGCAAGCGCAGCCAGCTCATCGGTCCGTACAGGCTGTCCATGTCGATCACGACATAGTCGGCATTGTCATCCGCAACCAGCGTCCAGCGCCCTCCGATTTCTGCATTCGCTGTCTTGAATGCGGTCGTTACATCGGCTTGGGTCGCGCTGTCCATCCCGGTGGTGCCGAGGGTCAGGGCCATGATGAAGGTCCACTGCGGAAAGGTGCAGTGTTCCCAAGCTGGACGGCCACGTCAACGCGCAATGGGCGTCACATGCGGACGCATCATGCCGCCCGCGGCCGTTTCTTGGGCAGTTGCGCCTTCAGGAAGGCCATCTGGTCAGCCAGGATGTTGCGGTTGGACATGATCAGGTGTTCGATCCAGCTCGGCCGGTAGGGTACCGCCAGCAACGGCATGGATGCCTGTTGCGGGGTTCGGTTGCCCTTGCGGGAATTGCAGTGGATGCACGCGGACACCACGTTTTCCCAGATATCCCGCCCACCCTTGGAAACGGGCTGCACATGGTCGCGGGTGAGTGCAGTTCGGCTGAATTCCCGACCGCAATACAAGCACAGGGACTGATCGCGCGCGAAAAGGGCTTGATTGGTCAGGGTCGGGGTTGGAGCCAGCACGCGTGAACGCGAATGCCCGCGCGCGGCGATGATTGGATGCAAGTGGACGATGCTTTGCTGGTTGCTTTCACGGTTGATGCCGCCGTGGATGTGCAGGCACGGATCGCCCAAAGTCCACGCGACGGCCCCGCGTGCATACAGGCAGGTGGCGTCTTGCCAGCTCATCCAGTCCAACGCACGCCCATGTGCGTCGAGCCCAAGCAAACGCAAACCGGGGACGTTGGAAACCGAGTGTGGGAACGCAGGCGTTTCGATAACGGGTAGCTCGCCGACCGCGATTGTGCTCGCGGTTCGGGCGCCGGCGTGGACCTGGCGAAATGTCGCGCTATCGGTCTCCATCGAGGATCGAGCTTATACCTCTTTGATGACGTTTGCCTGTCGCCGGTGGCTACTCAGTCGCCGAAATTGGCGGCGTCCAGCGTCATCAACGAAGCCGCCCCCGCATCAATCGCCGCCTTGTGCATCAGCGTGCGCGGCAGCAGGCGAGCGAAGTAGAAGCGGGCGGTTTCGCGCTTGGCATCCTTGAACGCCTGGGTGCGGTCGGATGCCTCGGCTGCGGCCACGCTGCGAGCCCACCAATACGCAAGTACGACGTAGCCCGAATAGAAGAGATAGTCGTAACTGGCGGCGCCGAGTTCCTCCGGATTGGTGGCGGCACGTTGCAGCACGTCGCGAGTGAGCGTGGCCCATTCGGTTGCTTTCCCGCGCAGCGGGCCGATGAACTCGGCCAGCGCGGCATCGTCTTCATGCGCGCTGGCGAATTCCTCGACCATCGACAGGAACAGCTTCAGGCCAGCGCCTTGCGACGCCGCCGTCTTGCGGCCGATCAGGTCCAGTGCCTGGATCCCGGTGGTGCCTTCGTACAAGGTCGTGATGCGTGCATCGCGTGCGTACTGCTCCATCCCGTGTTCGTGGATATAGCCGTGGCCGCCGAAGCATTGTATCGCGTTGTAGGTATTCTCGATGCTCCACTCGGTCTGGCAGGCCTTGGAGATCGGGGTCAGGAAACTCACCAGCGTGTCCGCACGTTCGCGCGCCGCGCCGTCGCCTTCGCGTTCGGCCGCATCCAGCAGCGAATAGGCATGCAGTGATAACAGACGCCCGCCTTCGATGAGCGCTTTCTGCGAGAGCAGCATGCGGCGCACGTCCGGGTGGACGATGATCGGGTCGGCCGGCTTATCCGGTGCTTTCGGGCCGGACAGGGAGCGCGACTGCAACCGCTCGCGCGAATACCGCAGTGCGTTCTGGTAAGCGCGTTCGGACAGCCCCAAGCCTTGGACGCCGACGCCCAGACGCGCGGAGTTCATCATCACGAACATCGCCTGCAGGCCCTTGTGCGGCTCGCCGACCAGGTAACCCTGGGCACCGTCGAAATTCATCACGCAGGTGGCGGAGCCGTGGATGCCCATCTTGTGTTCGATCGAGCCGCAGCGCAGCGCATTGCGTTCGCCGACGGTGCCGTCGCGCGCGACCCGGAACTTCGGCGTGACAAACAGCGAGATGCCCTTGGCGCCGGCGGGCGCACCCGGGAGCTTCGCGAGCACGAGGTGGACGATGTTGGCGGACATGTCGTGCTCACCGGCGGTAATGAAGATCTTGGTGCCGCTGATGGCGTAGCTGCCGTCCTCGTTCGGGGTCGCCTTGGTCTTCAGCAGGCCGAGGTCGGTCCCGCAATGCGGCTCGGTCAGGCACATCGTGCCCGTCCACGTGCCCGCGACCAGAGGCTTCAGGAAAGCCTCTTTCTGCCAATCCTCTCCATAGCGTCCCAATGCTTCAACCGCGCCGTGCGAGAGCATAGGGAAGTTGCCCCAAGCCAAGTTGGCACTGTCCACCAGTTCAGTCAGCACACCGCCGATGACCGCCGGCATGCCTTGGCCGCCGTGTTCCGGATCGTTGACCAGCCCGGTCCAGCCGCCCTCGACGAACTGGTCGAACGCGTGCTTGAAGCCAGGTGGCACGGTGACGTCACCCGTCGTCGGGTCGAACTTGCAGCCGACCTCGTCACCCACGCGGTTGAGCGGCGCCAAGACCGTTTCGGTGAAGCGCGCGGCTTCATCCAGCACCGCATCGACCAGCTCGCGGTTGGTGTCTTCGTAGCCCAGCTTGGCAAACAGCGACTCGGCGTCCAGCACATCGAACAATGCGAAGCGAATGTCTTCCAGCGGTGCCTTGTATGTACTCATGCGTGCTTCCGGTTGCGTGCGGGCGCATTGTGGGCCCGTGGAAGCATCAGCATACTACGGCGTATGGTGGTTTACCTGAGGGTTGGTCGTGCTCGGATTCAGCGAAGCACGCCAGCCAACCCTGGAACCGGGGTCAAGGCACTCTCGCGCTTGATCTTGTAGGTGCGCACCTTCGCGTCCTGCGGTGCTGCGTCCACGTTGCCGCCCAGGGTGTAGTTGAGGCTGCGGCCATCGGCCAAGGCGGTCGCGATACGGGCGCGGCCATCCGCGGTAGGGATGATCGTGGCAGTGACCACGTCCGCCGACTCCGGCCCGATGCTAATCTGCGGTTGCGTTTGCACACTGCAAGCCACGCCGTTATCAAATCCGATCTGGATGTTGGTGGCGGTAAAACGCATCGGCACACTGCTGAAGTTGTCCAAGCGCAATTGCACGTCCCACTGGCCATCCGCGCGCACCGTCAGCTGCTGGATGCTGGCCGCGGGTTCGGAGATGCGTCGCACCGGTCCGCCGCCGCATGCGGCAAGCGTGCAGGCAACCAAAGCAAGCAGGGCGGCGATCCAAATAGCGCGTCGACTCATGGCGGCATCCTCAAGCATGGACGCCGAGCATAGCCCGCACGCCGCGAATCCGCAGGTACGAAGAAATTAGTAGCCTGCTTCGATCTCGTTGACCGGCAATTCGCGGATGTACGCATCCTTGGCGACGATGAAGGCTTCTGCGCATTGATAAGCCTCGCGGCCCATGGCCACGCGCGTCTCATTGGTCGCAGCGTTGGGATCCTGGCGACCGAGCAGCGCGGTGTACAAGGTCAGGGCGATATCGTGGATGTCCATGGGCATTTCCGTGTGCGGGAGCGCGACGATACACCCGCGCGCCAGCCGTCTACACGTTTAAATCAAAACTATGGAACTTCTGCGGAGGGACTCCGCGCAAGGGCCAGCATGTTGCCGATGCGTCGTTGCATCGCTGCTGCTGCCACGACCCAGCAAGTTGGCCGGGTCAGGCCCAGGCGTTTACCCACCCAGGGAAATCAGCGGATCTCATCGGTTTGGCGATGAAGTAGCCTTGCGCTAGATCACAGCCGCACTCGCGCAGCAAGTTCCAGTCCTCGGCCGATTCGGCACCCTCCGCCACTGACGTGATGCCCAGCTTGCGCGCCATATCCAGGCTCGATTCCAGGATCATGCGGCTGGACTCCTGGCGTGCCGCGTGCAGGACGAAGGATTGATCGATCTTCAGCTCGGTGAAGGGGATCCGGGTCAGCTGCTGCATCGAGGAATAGCCGGTGCCGTAGTCATCGATCGACAGACCAAAGCCTTTCATGCGCAGACGGATGAGGTTTTCAAGGACGTGACCCACGCTGCTCATCGCCGCCGATTCTGTGATCTCCAGGATCATGTGCTTGGGTTCCAAGCCCTGCTGCGTCACTTGCCACGTGATGGCCTCTGCGATCGCGGGATCGTCAAGTTGCTTCACAGACAGGTTCACCGACACATTGAGGTCCAGGCCTGCGTCCCGCCACTTGCGGCAGTCTTGTGCACTTCTGGCGAGCATGATCCAGGTCAATTCGCTGATCTGGCCGGCCTTTTCCAGGAGCGAAATGAACGCATAGGGCAGCACCACCGCGCCGTGAGGATGATGCCACCGGGCCAGAGCTTCCGCGCCCTTGACCCGCCTGGTCCTCAGGTCGATCTTGGGCTGGTAGTAAGGCTCGAATTGTTCTGCATGCAGGCCTTCCATGACCTGTTCCAGGCTGAAAGTGGACGGGCCCTGCGTCATTTTTTCCGGAGCAGGCCGGGATTGCCAATGCATGGTGATCAACTCGGCGAAGCGTTCCGGGGTCGGCGGCTTCTCCACGGTTCCGAGCAAACGCATCCCGTATGCTCCGATCATCGTCACCATTGTTCCGAGTAGCGATTTGTCCAAGCCGCTGGTAATGATCAGCGAAGCGCGCACCTTGGCCTCGCCAAGTCGGCGAATAAAGGCCATGCCATCCATCCCGGGCATGTCGATATCAGTGACGATGATGTCGAAAGGCTGCTCTAGCTCGCGCGTCACTTCCAGTGCGGAGAAGCCATCTGCGGCTTCATGAATCGACCGTACGCCCAGGCTCTCAAGCATCTCCACCATCATGCTGCGCTGGAACGCGTGGTCTTCTACGACAAGAAACCGCAGATCCTTGCCGGCAAACGGCGCACTAGCGTCAGGCAATTGAGTGTCATCACGTGTCGATGGTTGCATTCAATTGCTCCAGTTCCAGCTGAAATACATCGATGAGCCATGCTACTCCGGGTAGATCGCCTGCGCGCCCGGCTTGCTCGATCATGGCGGATACCGACGCCAGCCCAGTGGCATTGATGAAGCCACACGCCCCTTTGATGCGATGCGCGAAGTGTGTGACCGTTGCCATGTCACCTTGTTGGATTGCTTCCATCAGATGCATTACATCGACATCGTTGACCTCACGGAAGAGGGCAAGCGCGCGTTGCGTGATGGCGACCTCGTTGTTTCCGGCGAGACGACGCGTTTTGGTACCTGCGTCCGATTCGCTGTCGACGTTCGTGGCATCCATGGTGGCCTGTTGAAGTGAAGCGCTGGCCTGGATGGGATGAATGGGAGACGGCAGCCATCTCTTAAGTTTCTCGGAAAGTCCGAGCAACTGGATAGGCTTTGCGATGTAGTCATCCATGCCAGCATCCAGACACTCCTGCATCACGCCGGTGATCGCGTTGGCGCTGCAGGCAATGATTGGAGTCCTGCTGCCAGCGACTTCAGCTTCGGCTTCGCGGATGCGACGCGTCAGGTCGTAGCCGCTCATGCCGGGCATGTTGAGATCAGAAAGTACCAGCGAAAACTTGCCGGTGCGCCATTGCTGAAGCGCGGCTGCGCCACTTTCCACGTCTTCAGCGGCATAGCCCAACGCGTTGATCTGCTGGCGCATGACCATGCGATTGATAGGATGGTCGTCCACCACCAGGATGAGGGTGGACAAGTCGGTAGTCGCGGGCTCGCAGGGCAGGGAAGTCGGATCTTCAAGGCAAACCTCGTCTGGCTGGGCTACCTTCTGTTGAAAGGAAGCTGACCCGTATAGATGTTCCGGAGCGCCGATTTCCTGTTCGCGCCGTGGTGAAAGCGCAGGATTGGCAATCAGCGCGACGAGATGCAGCGTCATGGTTGTGCCCGATCCTAGGTTGCTGGACATGCTGACGTGTCCACCCATTAACTCGGCCAGCCGGCGGGATATTGAAAGTCCTAATCCGCTTCCGCCATAGCGATTGGCGATGCTGTGGGCTTGCTCGAACTCCTTGAACAGCATGTGCTGTTCTGCTGATGCAATTCCGATACCGGTATCCACCACTTCGAAACGCAGGCACTCCAAAGTGCTATCACTCCCTTCCGACAGTACACGCAATTCAACGCTGCCTTCGGGGGTGAACTTGATGGCATTGCTGATGAAATTGCTGAGGATTTGTCGAAGGCGCAAAGCATCCAGCATCAACACCGGGTTGATATCCGCATCCACGTGCAGTCGGAAATCCAGGCCCAAACTCTTGGCACTGCCAGCATAGATCCGTTGCACGCTTTGCATGAGATCCTGCAAACGCGTTGGTTCGGGGAAGATTCCGAGTTTGCCGGCCTCCACTTTGGAGAAATCGAGGATATCGTCGATGATTCTCTGCAGGGCTTGACCCGAATCCCTTACCGCCTCCAGCGCAGTGCGGATTTCAGGATTGACCGGGGTCAGGCTGATCAATTCGAGCAGTCCCAGCATGCCGTTGAGTGGGGTCCGAATCTCGTGACTCATCGTCGCAAGGAACGCGCTCTTGGCCCGGTTGGTAGCGTCTGCTGCCTCTTTCGCCAGTGAAAGCCCCTCTTCAAGTGACTTGCGGGCGGTGATGTCCTGAATTGTGCCGCGCATGCCCGTCACATTGCCGGTGCCATCCGAAACCGGCAGCACGATCACGTGGAACGACACCACGCTGCCGTCGGGAAGTTGCATCGACGTTTCGAGGGACTGCAACGCACCCGTCGATTGCGCCAATTCGAAAGCCTCTGCGATGGGCTCGGGACCTTCCAACACCATTGCAACCGTCTCTTCCAGACTTGGAGGTCCCAGTTTCGGATCCCGCCGAAGCAGTTCGTAGACTTGCGGTGACCAGCTCAACGCGCCCGTGGCCAAGTCGCACGTCCAATCCCCCAAGAGAGCCACGGTTTGAGCATCCTCCAGCCGCAGCGTTGCATCCCTCAACGCCTGTTCAGTGGACCGGATGTCGGTGATGTCGAACACATGTCCATTCCACACCACATCGTGGCTGGACGTGCGTGCAGGCACTGCCAGCGTGCGCACCCACCTGAGCTCACCGTCCGGTTTCCGGATGCGGAAATCGAGTTCCATTGGCGACAAGGACAGGTGTGACTGCACAAGCGCGGCATTCACCCGCTCGCGATCTTCCGGCACGACCAAGCGACGCGCCACGCTCGGATCCTGCAGTATCTGGTCGCGCGAGACGCCAAGCAGATTGGCAGCATTGACCGTCAGGAATTCATAGGTGCTAACGCCGTCATCGGCAAGCCTGAAGACGTAGAAGCCGCCGGGCAGGCGATGTGCCATCCGCTCCAGCCGGGTTTCGGCGCGATGGCATGCGCGGCTGTTGTAAAACAAGGCCCAAAGCAGTGCTGCCACGATGCCGCAGACGGTCACCGCCACGACCAGCAACAGTTCGGGCGACGAGTTGGCATCCTGCGTCATCGCGTTCGGTAGGCTCAAACGAGCCAGTGCGTGGTTGGCTTGCCAACCCAGCATTAATAGCGCGATAACGGCAAGGCCTACGCTGCCAGCAATCACGACATCCGCTGTTTTCGGGCGCGTTGCCATCTTGGATCGCCTCCAGGAGATGGAGATACAGGTTCGACAGTGTGAAATGCTCGTCAACGGGTTCGGAGGCCGACCACAATACGAAGCAAGGGTCTAATGTACGGATCAAAAGTGATCAGGGCGTGTTTAGCAGGGCCGGATGTGCGTGAGTCACGTCGCTGGCGAAGCAGTCACACACCCATACACAAGAATAGAAGATGCCACAAACGAAAAACCCCGCACGGCTGAAAGCCTTGCAGGGTCTACGATTGTGGCTAATTAGACGTGGTGGCCGGGGACGGAATCGAACCGCCGACACGGGGATTTTCAATCCCCTGCTCTACCAACTGAGCTACCCGGCCACGAGGGTTGAACCAGCCGGCAATGATACGGGGCGAAGACGTGGACGGCAAGCCGCATGCCGGCTGAACACCAGAAAAGTTAGTTGCCTGGAATTTAACAAAGGGCGTGCATGATCTACTGATCACACACATAAGCTGCCTAATTGAAGGGGTCGACATGAAACCGATCGTTCCACTGCTCGCCGTGCTTTCACTTGCCGCCTGCGCAACCACTCGACCAACGGATAGTGAACGCTTGGCGTTATACATGGCGCACGCAGGCGAGCTCGTAAAGCAGATTCGATACATCACTCCGATGGGGTGGGAGCGCATCGATGGCGAACATGTGGTGCTCAACATGCGACCCAAGGAAAACTGGTTATTGACCCTGCCGGGCAATTGCCTGGATTGGGGCATCGGGTCGCCTTTCCTGACCGTCAATGGTCAGACTGGCTGGCTGATGACCAAGCTCGATAGCATCAAGGTTGCCGGCTCACCTGTTATGTGCCGGATTGATGAAATTCGTCCCGTCGACATGCAGGCCGTCCGCGCAGCCGAAAAACAGATGCGCGATCAAGTTCCTTCTGGTACGTAACCAGCTGGTTTATCCGCGCCACCGCCGAACAGGAACTTGAGCATCTCGGCTTCCAGGAAGCTGCGGTGCTCTTGGTTCAACGGGGAGAGTCGGTTCTCGTTGATCAGCATGGTCTGGTGCGCAAGCCAGCGTTGCCACGCAGGTTTACCGACGTGTCCAAATACCCGCTTGCCTGCTTCGCCGGGCCATGGGGCGAAATCGAGCCCCTCGGCCTCTACTTGGTCAACATCGCAGAACACCATTCGCGCCATCGTGCTTACTCCCCTAACAGTCGCCTGATCGGCGCAGGTAGTCCGATTCCAGCCAGTTCCGCGCCTGTTGTCCAGCGCAGGCTGTCATTGTCGCCGATTGCAACGCGCGCACCTACGCCATCGATGCGATGCGGAAGGATCTGCAGGCGGTAGTGACTGAACCCGTGCATGACGGGCGCGCAGGATTGCATGCGTTCAAAGCCATCTTCGACATGGCGTTCGAACCATATGCGCGCCTCAACCAGGTCAGCGTGCTCCGGCAATGACCAGAGGCTTGCCCAAATCCCGGTCGGTGGACGTCGCTGCAGCAGGACGCGGCCGACCTCGTCCTTGATCAATAGCATGTGCGTAGTTCGCTGTGGCAACGATTTAGCAGGCTTTGGGGAAGGCAGTTCGGCGATGCGACCATCCGTAAATGCGATGCAGTCCTGTTGCAAGGGACATGACGTGCATGCGGGAGCAGTGCGCGTGCACAGGGTCGCGCCGAAATCCATCTGTGCCTGCGTGTAGTCGGCGAGTCGCGCATCCGGTAGCAAGGATTCGGCGATCACCCATAACTTCTTCTCGACTGAAGGCGTGCCGGGCCAGCCTTCGATGCCATGCACCCGGCACAGCACCCGCTTGACGTTGCCGTCGAGGATTGCCGCAGGTTCGCCCCAGGCCTGGGCGAGGATCGCGCCCGCGGTGCTGCGGCCTATCCCCGGCAGGGCGCGCAAGGCTTCAGCGTCGTGCGGCAATTCGCTAGCATGGATTGCTACGCACACTTTCGCCGCGGCATGCAGGTTGCGTGCGCGCGCGTAGTAGCCAAGGCCGGACCACAACGCGAGCACGCTGTCCTGCGATGCGCCGGCTAGCGACTGCAGGTTCGGTAACGCAGACACGAATCGTTCGAAATAGGGAGCGACGACAGCGACCTGGGTCTGCTGCAACATGATTTCAGACAACCACACGCGATACGGCGTGCGCGGATCCTGCCAAGGCAGGTGATGGCGGCCGTGCTGGTCGAACCATTCGAGAAGCCGCGTGCTGTAATCAGGCGTTTGCCTCATGGTTTGACGGGTGTAGTGGCATCGTCCTGGAATTCGATGTCCACGCCTTCAAGCGAGGCGCCGGCAATTTCGACGCGAGGTGTCTGCAGGCGGCCTGCCAATGGCGGCAGCGGCGATCCGGAGACGCCAGTGTCCAGCCAGTCCAGGATCGCGGGCAGCTTGAAGTGTGCGTCGAACAGGGTGGCATCGCGATGCAGCCCGAGCGAAGCGATATCGCTGAAATCCGCTTGGCCCATGTAATCCAGCGTGAACGCCATCGGTGACGTCGATGCTGAAAGCGGCGGCGGCAATGCGGGCCATGTATCCGGCCATGTCGCGATGTCACCCTGCAGGCGAAGCACCAGCCGGCGACCGAATGCGAGCGCGCCATTGGCACTTGCGTCTGGGATCACGCCGCTGCCATGCAGGATCAGCGCGGCCGGTTCCAGTGCCCAGACGCCTTTGTCGAAACGCAGTGGACCGGCCGCGCCAAGCACGAAGGGCAGGTTCGATTTTGCGGAGACGTAGCGTGCAGACAACCCGAATTTTGCAGGTGACAAGTGCATGTCGATGGCGCCCACATGCAGTGACCCGGCCAGATGGACCTGGGTCGGCATTTTCCAGTCCTTGCCTTGCAGCGTGAGCTTGCCCGTTGCTGCCACGCCTGCGTCGTTGGCGGGCTTGGTCATGGCAACAACTAGATCGAACGGCAGTGTCATCGGCGGGGCGAGGTAACGGCCTTGCAAGTGCGCATGCAGCGGCTTGCCGGGTGCAAGCGAGGGCAGTTCAACGTTGATGCTGTCGATGACCCAGTCAGTATTCACGATGCTGCCGCGATTGATGCGCAGGCCGTCGATCAGGGTCGGGATGCGGGTCTCTCCGGTTGGTCGCGTCGCCTGCCAGCGCTCAAGTGCCGGCACGTCCAGGATCGGTGCGTCCAGTTCGATGCGCTGCACGGTCAGGTCTCTGCTGCGTGCGCGGATGGTGCGCCATGGCACCGCGACGAATACGCGGTCGGCGCGCAGCAGGGCAGTAGCATCGCCCGGACGATGGGCGACCACATCGCGCAGTACCAGTTGCGGCGTGCCGCGGAGTCGATAACTGGCTTGGCCGGATGCCGTGATTTCAAGGCCAAGCGACTTGCCGACGCGATCCAGCAGCAGCGCGCTGGCACGCTGCGGTTGCAGCAGGTAGCTGCCGGCAATGCCAAGCAAGATCAGCAGGATGACGACAACAAGCGCGAAGCGGGCCAGCCGGCTTCGGCGAGTGCGCACTGGTGCAGGCGCGGTAGCGCTCACCCGGTCAGGGAATCCGGCAGCAACGCATCGACGAACGCCTCGGCGTCGAACACCCGCAAATCTTCCGGCCTTTCGCCAATCCCGGCATAGCGGATCGGGATGCCGAACTCACGCGCCAGCGCGAACACCACGCCACCCTTGGCGGTACCGTCGAGTTTGGTCACCACCAAACCGGTGACATTGACCGCGGCATTGAACTGGCGAACCTGACTGATCGCGTTCTGACCGGTGGTGCCGTCGATCACCATCAACACCTCATGTGGCGCGCCCGCATCGATCTTGCTTATGACGCGGCGAATCTTGCCGAGTTCGGCCATCAGGCCTTGTTGCGTGTGCAGACGCCCAGCGGTATCGGCGATCAACACTTCGACGCCGCGCGCGGTCGCTGCCTGCATGGCGTCGAAGGCGACGGACGCAGGGTCGGCATCCTGTCCCTGGGCAATCACGGCCACGCCGTTGCGCTCACCCCAAGCCTGCAGTTGGGCCACTGCGGCGGCGCGGAAGGTATCGCCGGCGGCCAGCATCAGGCTACGTCCTTCGTCCTTGTAACGGCGTGCCAGTTTGCCAATCGTAGTGGTCTTGCCGACGCCGTTGACGCCTACGGTCAGGATTACGAACGGGCGCTTGCCGCGGTCGATCTCCAGCGGTTTCGTCACCGGCGTGAGCAGGGCGATGAGGTCGTTGCGCAGCACGCGCAGCAGGGCGTTGGCGTCGGCGAATTCGCGCGCCTTCATCCGCTTGCGCAGGGATTCGACCAGTTGAGTGCTGGCAGTGACGCCGACGTCTGCGGTCAGCAGGGCGGTTTCGATTTCGTCCAGCAACTCGTCATCGAGTTTCGGATTTCGCGAGAACAAACCGCCTAGGCTGCGCGCGAATCCGCTGCCGCGCAGGCGTTCGCGCCAGCCGGAGACAGGCGCTGCCGAATCGGGCACGGAGATCGGTTCCACGGAAGACGCGTTGACACGCGTTGCTTCGGCAACCGCATCTGGAGTGACTTCCACGACAGGTTTGGCGGCTTCAACGATGGGTGCTTCAGCAACCGCATCGGGAAGGGTCTCGGCGACAGGTTCGGCTGGCGCAACAAGGGATGCTTCGACTGGCGCAATGACCACAGGTGCGTCTATTGCTGGGACGGGTGCGTTTGGCTCGATCGCCGGTGCGACCTGGGTCTCCACGGGCGCAGCGCTGGGCGCGTCCGGGAATGCGGCGGCCAGTTCCTCGATGCTGAGGCGCGGTCTGGATGCGGTATCGGGTTTGTTGCGGCGGAACCAGCTGGCCATGGAGTTGTGGTCGTCGGCGCCGTTCGCGAAGGTGTCGGCGGGATAGGCGAGAATGGCGCGAATGGTACCACCCACCTCCCATTCGCCCGGATGAACATCGACCGCAAATCGTCATCACGCGCGACACACCACGCCAATACGCCGGGTAGTGTCCGCATCATCGGCGGACGCTGGCGCGGGACCCGTTTGCCGGTACCGGATCGGCCTGGCTTGCGGCCGACATCGGACCGTGTCCGCGAAACCCTGTTCAACTGGTTGCAGCCGCAGTTGACCGGTGCACGGGTGCTTGACCTGTTCGCGGGTAGCGGCGTGTTGGGCATGGAGGCGTTGTCACGCGGGGCTGCTTCGGCACAACTGATCGAGGCGGATGCCCCATTGGCCTTGAGCCTGAAAGCATTGGGAGGCCGCCTGGATGCCGGCGATCAGCTCGGGGTGCATGCTGGCGATGCGTTGGCATGGTTGCGGAGTGCGCCGGAAGCCTCATTCGATATCGCGTTCGTCGACCCGCCATTCGATGCAGGCCTCTGGGATGCGGTGCTGGCTTTGTTGCCGGCGCGGATGGCAGCGCAGGGATGGATCTATCTGGAATCCCCGACGGCGGTTGCACCGGTCTTTCCGCCGGAATGGGCATTGCATCGGGAAAACCATACCCGGGATGTGCGCTACGCCCTGTATCGGCGCAGGTGACGGGGTACACTTCACTCTGATTAATGAATGCAGTGATCAAGCAACGACATGAGCGTGGCCACGCGCATCGCGGTTTACCCGGGCACCTTCGACCCGATCACCAATGGCCATGTGGACCTCGTGGGTCGTGCCTCGCCCTTGTTCGAGAAGCTCATCGTCGGCGTCGCTGCCAGTCCCGGCAAGGGGCCGGCGCTACCGATGGAATTGCGGGTGGAACTTGCGCGTGAGGCCCTGTCCAGCTATGCGAACGTGGAAGTCCATGGCTTCGACTGCCTGCTGGCCAATTACGTGCGTGCGCTTGGCGCCGGGGTGCTGCTGCGCGGGCTGCGCGCGGTATCCGACTTCGAATACGAATTCCAGCTGGCCAGCATGAATCGGCATCTGATTCCTGAGGTCGAGACCTTGTTCCTGACCCCAGCTGAGCAATACGGCTTCATTTCGTCATCGCTGGTGCGCGAGATCTCGCGCCTTGGCGGCGATGTTTCCGGTTTCGTCCCGTCCGCAGTCGACCGCGCGTTGCAAGCGCAGTGGCGCAAATGCGCTGGATGAAGCAGCACCACGCAACCGTGCCACCCGTGCCACAACGATAAAAAAGGGGATCCCATGAATACGATGTTCCGAATGCTCCTGATCGCCTGCCTGATCCTGCCGTTCGCTGCGTGCAAGAAAGAGGAAGCACCCAAGGTCGAAGCCGTTGCAGCACCGCTGGCAGCGCCGACCAATGATGACCTGCCGGCTTGGCGGGCATACGTCACCGATGTTGCCAAGCGCAACATGGACGGCATCACCAACAGCCCGTATGTGTACTTCTTGCCAAGCGAGGGCAGCGAAGGTTTTGGCGGTCAGTACGAGCGCTTGCTGGAGAAGGTCGAGGGCGACCTGTCGCGCGGGATCATTGCAGGCAACATGCTGGTATTCGCCTCGCCTTCGTCCGGCAAGATGTCTGAACTCGCCACGGTCGCGTTCCGGCAGGTTGGCGAGGGCACGATGAAGGACGTGAAAGTGCTGTTCATCGGCAAGGCGGGTGACAGCGAGAAGGTCAAGGCTGTAGCCGAGCCGGCGGGCGTCAAATATATCTTCGTCGAAGCGAAATAATCGAAGCCTGCATCGCAGCCCTCCCTGATCAAGGGGAGGGCGCATCGCCATGTCGCTGACGATCAACGAACTCTGCGTCAACTGCGACGTCTGCGAACCGGTGTGCCCGAACAAGGCGATCACCCAGGGCGAGTCCATCTACGTGATCGATCCGGCCCTGTGCACCGAGTGCGTGGGCCACTATGACGAGCCGCAATGCGTGGTGGTGTGTCCGGTCGAATGCATCGACCCGGACCCCAACTTCCCTGAGAGCCACGACCAGTTGCTGTTGAAATTGATGGGACTGCAATCACGACCATGAAGGGCTGCTGCCGATGAAACCGACCCTCGCGTTCGTGCTGATCGTGTTGCTGGTGCCGTTGCCGGGTTTCGGCCAGCAACTATCCTCCCTCGCTGGCCATCCGCCGGGCGCAGCGATCACTTCCGCGCACGCGTTGGCGACCGATGCCGGTATGGACATCATCCGGCAGGGCGGCAATGCATTCGATGCTGCGGTCGCGGTGTCCTCCGTACTTTCGGTCGTCGAGCCGATCAGTTCCGGTCTCGGTGGCGGCGGCTTCTTCCTGCTGCACGACGGCAAGACCGGCAAGGACGTGTTTGTGGACGCGCGCGAAACCGCGCCAGCAGCGTCCACGACGGCGGCGTACCTCGACAAGGATGGCAACCTCGACCGCGACCGCGCACAGACCGGGCCATGGTCAGCCGGCATTCCGGGCCTGCCCGCGGCATTGGTGCATGTGGCCGAAAAATATGGGCGCCTTCCGCTAGTCACCTCGCTGGCACCGGCGATCCGGATCGCGCGTGAAGGCTTCCCGGTGTATGCGCGTTTCGCGAACGGCTATGCCGCCAAGCGCAAGGTGATGGAGCGTTATCCCGGAACCCGCGCGGTGTACCTGATCAATGGCCAGCAGCCCAAAGAGGGCGATCTGTTCCGCCAACCGGACCTCGCGAAAACCTTGGAGCTGCTGGCTGCGAAAGGCCATGACGGGTTCTATCGCGGCATCATCGCGCAACGCCTGCTGGCGGGCGTCAAGGCAGAAGACGGGAAGTGGACCGCGCAGGAACTGGCCAGCTACCAAGTCAAGGAGCGCGAGCCGCTGCAGTTCAACTATGACGGCTGGCGGGTGACCACGTCGCCGCCGCCGTCCTCGGGCGGCATCGCGCTTGCAGAGATGCTGCAGATCCTGGCGCCGTGGGATATGGAAAAACTGCCGCAAGCGGAACGCGTGCACCTGATCGTGGAAGCCATGCGCCGCGCATTTCGCGACCGCACGTTCTACCTCGGTGATCCGGATTTCGTGCAAATCCCGGTCAAGACGCTAGCCGATCCGGATTACGCGGCCGGCTTGCGCGCCACCATCAATCCGGACAAGGCGACACCAAGCAACCTGCTCTCAGGCGCACCGACGCCGATGGAAGATGAGGAAACCACGCACTTCTCGATCATTGACGCCGAAGGCAATCGTGTGGGTGCCACGCAAACGGTCAACCTGCTGTTCGGCTCCGGGCTTGTACCGCCCGGCACCGGGGTGATGCTCAACGACGAGATGGACGATTTCGCGCTCAAGCCCGGCACGCCGAATGCGTTCGGCGTGATGGGCTTTGATGCCAACGCGCCCAAGCCGGGCAAGCGCATGCTCAGCTCGATGACCCCGACCTTCATGGAGTCCGCTGACAAGGTGGCAGTGATTGGCACCCCAGGCGGCACGCGCATCATCACCATGGTCCTGCTTGGCATGCTGGGATACGCCGATGGTCTCGATGCGCCGCAAGTCGCTGCGCTGCCGCGCTACCACCACCAGTGGCTGCCAGATGTCATCGAAACCGAAAGTGGTGCATTGCCGGCCGACGTTGTCGCAAAATTGCGCGCGATGGGGCATGTGGTCGATGTGCCCGATGACGGCGACGCCGCGAAAAATTCCAGCCACACCTGGGGCAACATGAACACCGTGCTGTGGAACCGGCGCACGAATGTGCTGACCGGCGGAACGGATCCGCGCAGCCCGGTCGGCAAGTCCGACGTGCTGCTGCAGCCGTAACGCGATGTGTCGTAGGCTCGGGTGATGAAACTCTGGTCGATCCTCGGTAATTCGCAAAAGCTGGATGGCGGCGCCATGTTCGGCAACGCGCCCAAGGCGATGTGGGAAAAGTGGTCTCAGGTTGATGTCGACAACCGCATCGAACTCGCTTGCCGCGCGCTGCTGGCCTCGCCGTTGAATAGCAAGACCGTGCTGTTCGAGAGCGGGATTGGCGCATTCTTCGAACCCAAGTTGCGCGAACGCTACGGCGTGCAGGAATCACATCATGTACTGCTGGATTCCCTGCGTGATGCAGGCTTCAGCCACGAGGACATCGACGTGGTGGTGCTGTCGCACCTGCATTTCGACCACGCTGGCGGTTTGCTTGCAGCATGGAAAGACGGTCAGCCGCCGCGATTGCTTTTCCCGAACGCGACGTTCGTGGTCAGCGCCGCATGCTGGGATCGCGCGCGCAAGCCGCATTCACGTGATCGCGCCAGTTTCATCGCCCAATTGCCTGCGCTGCTGGAAGCGAGTGGCCGACTGGAAATCGTGGATGGTGAACATTTCAGCGTGCTCGGCCGCAGCGTGCGCTTCCACTTCAGCGACGGGCATACACCCGGCCTGATGCTGGCCGAAATCGTGGGCCCGGAACATATCGAAGGTCAGGATCATGGCGGCGTGGTGTTTTGCTCGGACCTGATCCCGGGCCGGCCGTGGGTCCACGTGCCGATCACCATGGGTTATGACCGCAACGCCGAGCTGCTGATCGACGAGAAGCGCGAGTTCCTGGACGACATGCTGGCGCGCAACGTGCACCTGTTCTTTACCCATGATCCGGGTTGCGCGCTGGCGCAGGTGACCCGCGATGCGAAGGGCAAGTTCGGGACCACCCACGAGACCGCCGAATTGCATGCGCGCGTGTTGAACGACTGACGACGTTTAAACGGGTGACGGCGCGCTGTAGGTCGTCCCAGAAACACAACAAGACCAAGCGGAATTACTGATGCCCAAGATTACCCTGCTGTTCGCGTCCCTGCACGTACTGCTGATGCTGGCCTTGCTGGTACCCATCGTGCGGCATCGGCATGGGCACAAGATTGGCTTGGGTGATGGAGGCGATGTGGTTTTGGCGCGCAAGGTGCGCGTGCACGGCAACTTCATCGAGCACGTGCCGTTCGCGCTGCTGATGCTCGGCCTGCTGGAACTCTGCGGATTGCCGGCGATGTGGCTGTGGGTGCTTGGATCGGTGCTGTTACTGGCCCGTGTCATGCACGCGGTCGGATTGTCGCGGACTGCGGATTATTCGGTTGGACGCTTCACCGGCACGGCATTGACCTGGGCCGTATTCCTGCTGATGGCGCTATCTGGGATTTGGATCGCACTGCACTAACCACAATCCAGCGGACGAACAGTCAACTAGTCGGGGTTCCGAAGATGCGATCGCCGGCATCGCCCAAGCCGGGATGGATGTAGGCGTTCTGGTCGAGGCGCTCATCGATGGACGCGAGGTAGACCTCGACATCCGGATGCTTGGCTTCCAATGCACGCAGCCCTTCGGGTGCCGCAATCAGGAAGATGCAGCGAATGCTTCGGCAACCGGCGGCTTTGAGCAGGTCGATTGCGGCAATCGCGCTGCCACCTGTTGCCAGCATCGGATCGATCAACAGCGCCATGCGCTGGTCCATGCGGTCGGCGAGGCGCTCGTAATAGCCGCAGGGTTGGTGCGTGAATTCATCGCGGGACACGCCAATCACGCTGACTGGGGCGGCCGGCAGCAATGACTGCACGCCGGGCAGGAAACCCAAACCCGCGCGCAGGATCGGGACCAAGGTCAGCTCTTCGCCACGCACGCGCGGCACGTCCAGCGGGCCCGCCCAGGTCTGCACAGTCACGGCATGCATGGGCAGGTCGCGGGTCGCCTCATAGGCGAGTAACCCTGCGATCTCTCCCGCCAATTGTCGGAAATGCACGCAGTCGGTCGCGATATCGCGCAGCTTGCCGAGCTTGTGTTGCACCAGCGGGTGCCGGACTTCAATGGTTTTCATGTGAACAGGCTAGCGCAAGCCGCCTCGCAAACGAACAGGGCGACCGAAGTCGCCTTGTCGAAATGGATGGATGTCGTGCGAATCAGGCGGCGGCTGCCTGCTGCTGGCGCGGGCCTTCCAGCAGCGCGCGCTTGACCACGGACACCACCAGCGCGAGTTCGTCCTCGCTGACTGCGAATTGCGGGGTGAAGCGCAACGAATTCTCGCCACCATGGATCACGCCGATACCGTGCTCGCGCATCCATTCCTCGGTCGAGCCCGTGCCGTAGCCCTTGTAGTCCTTGGTCAGTTCGCAGGAGAACAACAGGCCAGTACCTTGCACCTTGGTGATGCGGCCGTCGCTTTCAGCTTTCAGGGACTCGAGCATGGCCAGCGCCTGCTTGCCGCGCTGCTGGATGTTGGCGCGCAGTGCCGGCGTCAACTGCCCCAGCACCGCGCATGCGACATCGAGTGCACGCGGGTTTGCGGTCATCGTATTTCCGTAGAGGCCGCGCTTGTAAATGGCGGCGGTCGCCTCGGTGACGGCGAGGACAGACAACGGGTATTGCCCGGCATTGAGCGCTTTGGAATAGGTTTCCATGTCTGGCGCATCGGTCTTCTCGAATCCCGGGTAATCGACGATCGACAAATACCCGGTCGCACGCAGGCCGGCCTGGATCGAATCCACCAGCAGCAGGCTGCCGTGGTTGCGGGTCAATTCGCGGGCCAGTTCGTAGAACGGCACCGGCACGCTGCGGCCCGGGTCGCCTTCGCCCATGACGGGTTCCAGGAACATCGCTTCGATGAACCAGCCATTCGCATCCGCATCGGTGAAGACTTTGCGCAGTGCATCGTGGTCATAGGCAGGCACCGAAATGACCGTGCTTTCGTCCCGGTAACTGGCCAGGTGGGCCATGTACGTCTTGCGGGTGGAATCCGAATACAGCGCCGGCTTGTCGGTGCGGCCGTGGAAGCTGCCCTTCACGACCACGCGCTTGATCGTCTTGCCGGCATGGCGGGCACCCGCGTCGGTCATGGACTTGGCATTGGCATCCACGATGCGTGCCGCCAGCGACACCGATTCCGAGCCCGAATTGAGGCACAGGAATGCGCTGAACGGACAGCCTCCACGGGTTTGACCGATTTCCGCGCGCATCGCATTGCTGAAGCGCAACTGCGAGACGTTCGGGGTCATGATGTTGGCCATCGACTGCGGCGTGGTCATCGCCGCGATCACCGCCTCCGGCGTGTGACCCAAGCCAAGCATGCCGTAGCCGCCGGTGTCATACACCACGGCGCCCTTCAGGGTGACGATCCACGGGCCGCGCGCGACGAGGGCGACATACGGGTTGGCGGCATCGTGCGAATAGAAATTGACGAAGCCGGACTGGATCTCGATGGTCTGCGCATCTTCGTCCAGCGGCAGCAGCGCGGGGAATTCGGTGCGAATTCGCTCGAACTCGATAGCAGCGGCGGCAACCGCTTCGCGCAGCTGCGGATGGCGGCTGGCGAAGTCGAGGATCACCTCATCGGCCAGCCCCGTGGTGCGGGCCTTGCCGAACGAGCGCAACGGGGCGAGGGTATCGAGTACGGTCATGGGCTTGGTCCTTTGGCGTCGGGCGCGCGCTTCACTATTTAGATGATTGACGCGATCAGGGATCGGGCATCGGCGCGTTAACTGGTAATTATCGACGGATAGGCGACAGCCGAAAGGGATGATGTGACCATATCGCGACGTTTCTGGGCAAAACGACGGTAATATTCGGCGATATGCGTATTTCACCCGCCGATGAGTTGCTGCTGTCGCTGCTGCGCGAGAACGCGCGCGCCTCCACCGCCGAGATTGCCCGCCGTTTGGGACTCTCGCGGACCACCGTGCAGAACCGCATCGAGCGGCTGGAACGCCAAGGCGTGATCAGTGGCTATACGGTCTGTGTGCACGACGAATATCAGCGCAGCCGGATTCGCGCGCATATCCTGATTACCGTGCATCCCAAGCAGATGCCGGCGGTGGTGCGCACGCTGGACGCCATGCACGAGGTGCGCGTGCTGCATTCGGTCAGCGGCGAGCACGACCTGATCGCGCTGGCGGTGGCAGCGAGCATTGGCGACGTCGATGTGCTGACTGATGCGATTGGCGCCATCGATGGCGTGGAGCGCACCACGACCTCGGTCATCCTGTCGACCAAGTTCGAGCGCTGACGCGGCAAGCTGGCCCGCTACAATGCGCGCCCTGCTGAATGCCCGTAAACGCACGCCTTGAAGACCTCGGATTTCCATTACGACTTGCCCGCTGCGCTGATCGCGCAAGCACCGCTGCCCGAGCGCTCCGCCAGTCGGCTGCTGGTGGTGCCGCAAGCGCCTGCGCCGTTCGGTGATCTGGGCATTCGCGACTTGCCTTCGCTGCTGCAGCCAGGCGACCTGTTGGTGTTCAACGACACGCGCGTGATTCCGGCGCGCCTGTTTGGCCACAAAGCCACCGGCGGACGCGTGGAAATCATGATCGAGCGCTTGCTTGGCGATGGCCGTGCGCTAGCGCAACTAGGCGTCAGCAAACCGCCGCGCATCGGATCGAACATCGCGCTGGATGCCGGTGGCGAAGCGGAAGTGCTGGAGCGCGTGGGCGACGGATTCTGGACGTTGCAGTTCAAGGTGCCCGAGCCGCTGGGAGACTGGTTGCAACACGCCGGCCAGTTGCCCTTGCCCCCTTACATCCAGCGCCAGCCCGGCGCAAATGACGCCGAACGCTACCAGACCGTATTCGCGCGCGAAGTCGGTGCTGTCGCGGCGCCGACCGCGGGCCTGCATTTCGATGAAGCGTTACTGGAATCGCTGCGCGAACGCGGCGTCGAGTTCGGCCACATCACGTTGCATGTGGGCGCTGGTACGTTCCAGCCGGTGCGGGTGGATGACGTGCTGCAACACAAGATGCACAGCGAGTGGTTGAGCGTGAGTGCCGCGCTGGTGGAACTAGTGCAGCGCACGCGCGCAGCCGGAGGCCGCGTGATCGCAGTCGGCACCACCGTGGTGCGTGCGCTCGAGAGCGCCATGCAAGACGGCGCCCTGCAAGCGTTCGAAGGCGACACCCGAATCTTCATCTATCCCGGCATACGAATCCGCAGCGTCGACGCCTTGCTGACCAACTTCCATCTGCCCGAGAGCACCTTGCTGATGCTGGTGTCTGCATTTGCCGGGCAAGCTCGCGTGTTCGCCGCCTATGAACATGCGGTGCAAGAGCAGTACCGCTTCTTCAGCTATGGCGATGCGATGTTGTTGTTCCCGCAGGAACATATTCAGCAGGAGCCAGCCGCATGAGTCGCATGTCGTTCGAGTTGCTAGGCACGGACGGCGCGGCACGCCGTGGCCGCATCGAATTCCCGCGCGGGACCATCGAAACCCCGGCGTTCATGCCTGTCGGCACCTATGGCTCGGTCAAGGGTGTGTTGCCGCAGCAGGTCAAGGACCTCGGTGCGCAGATCGTTTTGGGCAACACCTTCCATTTGTTCCTGCGTCCCGGGCTCGACGTGATCGAAGCCCACGGCGGCCTGCATGGCTTCACTGGCTGGAACGGTCCAATCCTGACCGACTCCGGTGGTTTCCAGGTGTTTTCGCTCGCGCATCGTCGCAAGATCACCGAGGCCGGAGTGACATTCTCCGCGCCGACAGACGGCAGCAAGGTGTTCCTCGGACCCGAGGAATCGATGTACATCCAGAAAGTGCTGGGCAGCGACATCGTAATGATCTTCGACGAGTGTCCGCCGGTGAATATCGATGGCGTGCCGGTCGGCATGGAGGTCGTGGAACGCTCGATGGCGTTGTCCTTGCGCTGGGCCGAGCGCTCCAAGCGGGCGCACGAGGGCAATGACGCGGCGTTGTTTGGCATCGTCCAGGGCGGCGTGCACCACGACTTGCGCACGCGTTCGCTGCAGGGCTTGCAGCAGATTGGCTTTGATGGATACGCGATAGGTGGGTTGGCAGTGGGAGAGACCGAAGCCGAGCGCAACGCGATGCTCGAACACACCTGTCCGCAGCTTCCAAACGACCGTCCGCGCTACCTGATGGGCGTGGGTCGGCCGGAAGATCTGGTGGAAGCGGTCGCGCGCGGGGTGGACATGTTCGATTGCGTGATGCCGACCCGCAACGCGCGCAATGGTCACTACTTCACCGCCACCGGCGTTATTCGTGTACGCAATGCGCAGTACGAGCGTGACTTGCGGCCAATCGAGGAGGGCTGCGACTGCGTGGCCTGCGCGGGTGGTTTCAGCCGCGCCTACTTGCGCCATCTGGACCGCTGCAACGAAATGCTGGCGCCGATGTTGGGCACCTTGCACAACCTGCGCTACTACCAACGCTTGATGGCCGGGATGCGCGCGGCCATTGAAACGGGAACCTTTGTCACCTTCCGCGAGTCTTTTTACGCCATGCGCCGGGCCTGAAACGCCGGAAATCCGGTGGCATGGCATAATTCCCGGCTGTTTTGCCCTTCCCGACTTGGATCGCTGATGAACCCGCTTGATTTCCTGATCGCCCCGGCCCACGCCCAAACCGCTGCCGCGGGCGGCGCGCCCAGCATGCTGTCCTCCTTGCTGTTCCCGATCATCCTGGTCGTGATCATGTATTTCCTGATGATCCGTCCGCAGACCAAGCGCCAGAAAGAGCATCGCGCCATGCTCGAAAAATTGGGCAAGGGCGACGAGGTCATCACCAACGGCGGCATCGCCGGCCAAGTCACTGCGATCGGCGAGAATTTCATTACGGTCGAAGTGGCTCCCGGCGTGCAGTTGCGCGTGCAGAAGGGCGCGATCACCAGCGTATTGCCGCGCGGCACGCTCAAAGCGGCCTGATCCATCCATTGA
>JBDSGA010000125.1:0-5824 GCA_039919235.1 Thermomonas sp.
CGCCAGTCCACCGTATGGCGGCCGGCCGCGGCTTGCAGGCGCTCCCACAGGTCGCGGTTCTTGACTGCATCACCTGCTGACGTCTTCCAGCCGCGCCGCAGCCAGTTTGCCATCCACAGGGTGATGCCTTGGCGGACGTATTGCGAATCGGTGGTGAGGATCACGTCGCAAGGTTCGCGCAACGACTCCAATGCGCCGATCGCCGCCATCAGTTCCATCCGGTTATTGGTGGTGTCCGGCTCGCCGCCCGACACTTCGCGTTCGATCCCGCGCCACCTCAATAATGCACCCCAGCCGCCAGGGCCTGGATTTCCCAGACAGGCGCCATCGGTATGGACCTCGACCTGCTTGCGTGCCGTCGTCATGCGGCGGGCAGGCCGGTTTGCAGACGCAGCGTCCGGGTGGCGCGCAGCGGCGTGAGCGGAATCCGGCGTTTTTCCGCGCGTAGCAGGAACGCCGCGCGCAAACCTGCACCATCCTGCAGTTCGGGAGCGATCGCGATTGCCCACGTAGGGCCGACACCCTGTGAAACAGGATCCGGCACCAGTCCTGTGGCACGTAAACGACGGCGCCAAGTGACAGGTTCTGCAGGACGCGGTCCCTGCCCTTGCCAACGCAGCCGATATGGCGCCAACGGATTCAACGCCAGCAACCAGAGGCGGCCGCCGGGCATCAGAATTCTTGCGCATTCGGCCAGCAGCGCGGCAGGTTCTGCGCTGATGTCCGCCAAGTGCTGCACCACCACCACTCCGCAGCATTCGTTGGCGAATGGCAATGCCGACCCACACCGAATATCCCCCGCAAAGCCAGCACCGGCAGCATGCAGGCGCACACCCGGCGCATCCAGGCAATCGATATCGCCCATGTCGACCACGCCTGGTTGCAACCACAGGCCCGGTTGGTTGGGGCGCTCGCGGGCCACGGTACGCAGCACATCGGCTTCGCTGGCAATCACCATCTGCCCCGCAGGACTCGCAAACCACGTCGCCGCGGCGGCAGTGGCAAGTTGACGGCGAAAGACAGGCATGGGCATGGTGCGATTTTGCGGGAAAGCCCGCGCCGCGTCACGGACGGACTTCGATGCGCCTGCAGCCAGTACCCGCGCTCCACGATAATTACATCTGGCTGTTGTTCGACGATGCAGGCAAGCGCAGTGTCCCCGATGGCGCGTCACGCGCCCTGATCGTCGATCCTGGCGATGCCCAGCCCGTGCTGGAAAGGTTGCGCGATGCGCCAACACCACACGGCATCCTGCTGACCCACCATCACCATGACCACATCGGTGGCGTGCCCGCACTGCTGGAGTGCTGGCCGCAGCTTCCCGTGATCGCACCCCACGATGCGCGAATCACCACCGCAACCCGGCGCGTTGCGGAGGGTGATCGCGTGGATATTGGGCCATGGCAGTTCGAGGTAATGGAGATTCCCGGGCACACCTCCAGCCACATCGCCTTTCATGGCCTGGCTCACGACGGGACACGGCTGCTGTTTTGCGGCGATACCCTGTTCAGCCTTGGCTGCGGTCGACTGTTCGAAGGCTCACCGGCGCAAATGCTGGATTCACTGCAGCGGCTATCCGCGCTGCCGCCTGATACCCAGGTCTGCTGCGGGCATGAATACACCGTGGCCAATGCCGCATTCGCACTCGCGGTGGATCCTGCCAATACGGCCCTGCATGCGCGCGCGCTGCATGCCCGGCGGGCCCGAGCTGCGGGGCAACCCACCTTGCCGGTGGCGCTCGGATCTGAAATTGCGTGCAATCCGTTTCTGCGCATCGATGCGCCAGCCGTGCGAACCTCACTGGAGCATCGCTTGCAGCGTGAAGTGTCCAACGAGATCGATGCGTTCGCCGAATTACGCCACTGGAAAGACGGCTTCAGCGAATGAAATGCATGCGCCTTCCATGGGTGATCCTGTGCGTGTTCTCCGGCGCGGCAATGGCGGCGTCCGCGCCGGCCACCCGCAACGGTGCTGCGCTCATGCATGAATTCGAACAAGGCCTGGCCGAACCCGGCTGCGCCGATGCCAGTGCGCGCTGGCGCACGCACTATGCGCGCGCTGCGACGCGATTGGCCGACCGGGATGAAGTCGCATTGGCGTTGTTCGCTTATGTGCTGGATGAAGTGCGCAATGCAGGGCTTCCCAGCGAACTGGCATTGATTCCGTTCGTCGAGACGCGCTTCCAACCTGATGTCCGCAGCCCCGGCGGACCAGCCGGGCTCTGGCAGTTCACTACATCGACCGCGCGGCGCAACGGGATCCGCGTGCAGGCAGGCCACGATGGGCGAATGTCGGTCGTCAACTCCAGCCACGCTGCAGTCAAGTACCTGAGTCGCCTGCATCGCATGTTCGGGCGCCAGTGGCGCCACACGGCGATGGCCTACAACGCAGGCGATGGTGCACTGAAGGCATCGCATCGCAAGGGTGCAAGCCCACTGTCCGGGATCACCCGCAGCTATCCAACCAAACTGCATGCGATTGCGTGCCTATTCATCGAGCAAGGCAGCAAGGAGGGCTGGCAACTGTCCATGGAGCGCCCGCTGCCACGCCTGGTTCCACGCATCTTGCCAGCGGGCACCAACAATCTGCGCGGCTGGGCACGTGCGCAGGGACTCGACCCGATCCAGGTCATGACCCTCAACCCGGGTTGGCATGGCGGCGACCGCCATATCCTTGCGCCCGTGTCGGGCCATGCACCCGCTGGCCCGCGCGGCCATCGCAAGGCAAACTAGGGGATTAGCTCCAGCGCCCACCGCGCTGCACATCCACAGGAGAGACCATGGGATTTCTACAGGGCAAGCGCGCACTGGTCACCGGCATCGCGAGCCAGCGCTCAATCGCAAGCGGCATCGCCGATGCCATGCACCGGCAAGGCGCGGAACTGGCACTGACCTATCAGAACGACAAGCTCAAATCGCGGGTCGAGGCCGCGGCTGCCGCTTACGGCAGCAGCATCGTGCTACCTCTGGACGTGGCGGATGACGGCCAGATCGACGCCTGTTTCAGCGAACTCGGCAAGCATTGGGACGGTTTCGACATCCTGGTGCATTGCATTGCATTCGCGCCGCGCGAGGCGATCGAAGGCGATTTCCTCGATGGCATCACCCGCGAGAACTACCACATCGCCCACGACATCAGCGCATACTCGCTGGCCGCGCTAGGCAAGGCGGCACGCCCGATGATGAAGGGTCGCAACGGCTCGATCCTGACGCTCAGCTACCTGGGCGCGGAGCGCGCGCTGGCCAACTACAACACCATGGGTGTAGCCAAGGCCAGCCTGGAAGCCACCGTGCGCTACATGGCGATGGCGCTAGGCCCGGAAGGCACGCGCGTCAATGCCATCTCGGCGGGCCCGATCCGTACCTTGGCCGCATCCGGCGTGGCCAACTTCCGCAAGATGCTGACCCAGTTCGAGGCCGCCGCTCCGCTGCGCCGGGTGGTGACCATCGAGGATGTCGGCAACGCTGCGGCTTTCCTGTGCTCGGATCTGGCCGCCGGCATCACCGGTGAAATCACCTATGTGGATGCTGGCTACAACATCATGGGGATGAGCGGCATCGACTGACGCGAGTCGCATCGGTCAACACCAAAACGCCCCGCAATGCGGGGCATTTTCATCGGCCCAATCACGCGGATGAATGGATCAAAGATTGCTTTCTACCACCTTGACCTTGTACTTCGCCCGCGATGCACGCACATAGGCCTTCTGTGCATCCATGCCGGCAATGTTCGTCAATTGGCCGCGCAGTTGGTCACGTTCCTGCGCACTGACCTTGGCCTGGTCGCCATCACGCACTGCGCGTATCGCGTAAACGATGTATTGGCCACCAATCGCGACCTTGTCGACCGGTATCAGGTTGTCGCGTGAGCGTGGCGCGGCGAAGAACGCCTCAACGGCAGCCCGTGACGGAATCGCACTGCTGCGCTGGAGCGCGTTCATTTCCGACATCGCCAGCGTTGCAGTGCCCGCCGCCTTGGCCAGGGTGTTCGCTTTGGCCGCCTTGACCAACGCGTCCGCGGCCGCTTCGGAAGCTTTGCGCTGACGATCCAGACGGATGGATGCGATAACCGCCTCGGAGACTTCTGCGAGCGGGCGTGGGCGCTCCGGCGCGTGCTCGATTACCCGGATCATCACGCTATGGTTCGGCCCCAGTTCGATCGGATCGCTGGCCGTGCCGTCTTCGATCAGATTATCCGAGAACGCAGCACGCACCACTTTCTGGTTGGCCATCAAGCCTTGGCCGCCTGCACGCGTGAACGTGGGCGTAGTTAGTACTTGCAGCCCCATGACCTTGGCGGCTGGCTCAAGCGAGCTCGGGTTCTTGTAGACCTGGTCGACGAGTTTTCCGCTCAATTCGTTATAGGCGCGCTCGCGCTCGGATTCCTGCAGTTCGGTGGCAAGTTGCGCACGAACTTCCTCGAAGGGCCGTTGAGTACCGGCACGGATCTCGCCAACCTTGATGATATGCCAGCCGAAATCGCTCTTGACCGGGCCACGGACCTCTCCCGATTTCATCGCAAACGCAGCATCCTCGAACGGTCCCGGCAGGCTGCCCTTGGTCATCAGGCCAAGATCGCCGCCCTTGTCCTTGGAACCGGCATCGTCGCTATTGGCCTTCGCCAGTGCGGCAAAGTCAGCGCCCGGTGCACGCACTGCAACCGCCAACGTGTTAGCCCGCGCCTCTGCAGCTTTCTTGTCGGCATCGCTGGCATTCGCGGCGACCTGGACCAGGATGTGCGAGACCTGCCGCTGTTCTGCCGCCGAGAATTTCGTGGCGTCATCCTCATACCGCTTGCGCAACACCGCTTCGTCAACCACCGGTGCAGGCAATGTGGCGCCATCCACTTCGACATACTCCAATCGCACCGTCTCCGGCTGTCGATAGCTGGCCGCATGCGACTTGTACCACTCCTGGACCTGTGCCGGTGTTACTGGCGCAACGTCCGCAGCGGCTGGCGGCAGCATCACGAAACTGACGTCGCGCTGCTCGCCAAGCAGGCGCAGCACGCGATCGACTTCGGCATTGGTGACGAATGCCGATTGCGCCAACTGGCTCGGAATCAACGCGTATTGGAGGTTGTCGCGAATCCGCGTCTCGAAGTCACGCGGCGTCTGCGGCGGGCTCTGCGAGGCAAGCAGCAATTGGTAACGATCGGCATCGAACTTGCCGTCCACCTGGAAGTCTGGCAATGCCTGAATTGCCTTGCGTACCTCGCCGTCACTGACCACGATGCCGTCACGCTCAGCGGACATGCGCATGACCTGCTCGTCGATCATGTCGTCCAGCACCTTGCGCTTGTTGTCGACCGACTCAAACGCCTTGGCGTCGAACTTGTCGCCCTGCTCATCCCGCGCACGCACGCGCGCCTGTTCGAAGCGCTGGCGGAATTCGGCATTGTCGATGTCGTGGGTGCGCCAGAGGTAACTGACAGGCCACGCCTGCGGCGCCGACTGCCACCATGCCGGGGGTTGCGCGATATGCGCAGCGAAGGTTTCCACCCGCTGCGACATGTAGGACTCCATCCCGAAGAATGCAAATGGAACAATCAATAATCCAAGGATGACCGTGGCAATCCAGCCTGAGGTCTTATCGCGGAGTTTCTGCAGCATGGGCAAGGGCTGTGTCTAAGGCGTAGCCGCTTAGTTTAGCGTGCCTCGTGCCCAACCGCCCGTCGATCTCGCGGCACCCCAAATCAAAAAAAAGAAGGCGCCGTTTCCGGCACCTTCTTCAACTCATAAGTGGCGGAGTGGACGGGACTCGAACCCGCGACCTCCGGCGTGACAGGCCAGCATTCTAACCGACTGAACTACCACTCCGCTGAG
>JBDSGA010000126.1:0-6629 GCA_039919235.1 Thermomonas sp.
CGTCGGTGACCGTGTGGTTGATCTCGACCAGGTATTCCTTTTCCAGCTTGTGCTCGGCGCGCAGGATCTGGTTGACGATGTCGCCGTTGCTGGTCAGCAGGATCAGGCCTTCCGACTCTTTGTCCAAGCGGCCAATCGGGAAAATACGCTGTTCATGGCCCACGCACTCGACGATGTTGTCCTTGACCGCGGATTCGGTGGTGCTGGTCACGCCCACCGGCTTGTTCAGCGCGATGTAGATATGCCGCCGTTGGCCCTTGGCCGCGGTGCGCGCAGCCAGCGGTTTGTCATCGATGCGGACCTTGTCCCCTTCGCCTACTTCGGCGCCGATGCGCGCACGGATGCCATTGACGGTGACGCGCCCTTCGGCAATCAGGCCATCGGCTTCCCGCCGGGAACAGTACCCGGCATCGGACATGTGCTTGTTTAGACGCATGGGCGCGCATTCTACGCGCCCCGGCAAGATCAGGGGCCGAAATCAGGCACGCAAGTCTTCGTACTCGGGGTGCTTGCGCATCCAGCTGTCGGCGTATGAACACTGCGGCACGACCTTCAAACCTTCGGCGCGGGCGTGATCCAGGGCTGTCTTGACCAGCTCGCTGGCAATCCCGCGTCCGCCGATGGCCGGTGGCACGATGGTATGGGTGAGGGTCATGGTGTTGCCGGCGAGTTCGTATTCCACGTAACCGGTCACACCGTCCACGACGGTGTTGAAGCGGTTGGATTCCGGGTCGTGCTTGATCGTGTTGTTCATGTCCTTCCTCGCATCAGTTCGATGAAGGATGCAACAAGGTCTGCATGAAGTGGGTGAACACCTTCGGTTCCATCATCAGGGTGAACAGCACGCCATACGCCGCACCCCACAAGTGCGCGCTGTGGTTGACGTTGTCGCGCCCTCGTCGATCCATCCAGATGCTGTAGCCGACGTAGAGGAGGGCAAAGATGAAAGCCGGGATCGGCACCGGGATCGGGAAGATGATCAACGTCGACCACGGATCAAACAGGATGAAGGCGAACAACACTGCCGACACGCCGCCGGATGCACCCAAGCTGCGGTAGTTCGGATCGCGACGATGGGTGATGTAGGTCGGCAGGATCGAAACCACAATCGCCGAGAGATAGAACAGCACGAATCCGGTGAAGCCGATCCAGTCGGAAAAAATCCGCTCCACCGCGGCGCCAAACGAATATAACGTGATCATGTTGAACAGCAGGTGCGTCCAATCGGCATGCACGAAGCCATAGCCCAGCAAGCGGTCGTATTGTTTCCCGCGCTCGACTGCCGGCGGCCACAGAATCAGGCGCTCCAGCAACACGGGGCTGTTGAAGCCGCGCCAGGACACCAACACAGTGATGGCAACGATGACCAGGGTGGCGGACAACGTCATGCAGTGGCTCCAGCGTGATCAGACAGCACGATAGTGGTCCTGCATCGGATAAGTACGCGCATACAGCGCAAATGCGAGCGCCGCCACGAAGGCGAACGCCGCGAAGAAGAACATCAGAAAGGCATTCTCGCTGTAGCCGGTGCTCGCAATTTGCGCAGTCACCAATTCATTGCGCACAGCGACATTGGTCAGCAGCACCCACAAGCTGCCGAAGGTGCTGGCCAAATACCAGAACGCCATGATCACGCCCTTCATTGACTGCGTGGCCTGGCTGTAGGCGAACTCCAGGGCGGTGGCCGATACCAGCACTTCACCGAAGGTCAGCAGCAGGTACGGCCACGTCTGCAGCGCGAGCGAGGTGGATGCGCCGCTGTCGATCTGCAGCTGGATCCAGCCGGCGATGATCCACGCGATGCCGGCGAACACAATCCCCCAGCCCATCCGCCGCAGCGCCGTGGGTTCCCAGCCCATCCGTCGCAGTGCCGGGTACAACACCAGGTTGTTGAACGGAATCAGCATCATTATCAACAGCGGATTGAGCGCCTGCATCTGGCTGGCTTCCTTGACCAGCCAGCTCGGCCACCACCACAGCTCGTGCGGTACCGTCATGGACTTGCCCTGGATCACCCACGTGCTGGCCTTCTGGTCGAACAGCGACCAGAACGGCGTTGTAAGTGCGAACACGATCAGGATGCGCAGCACCGCACGCACGCCGTCCACTGCTGCGTCGGGATGTTGCTCACGCGCACGTTCGAGTTGCATCGAAACACCCATGCCGCCGAACGCGATCAACGCACCCAGGGCCAGGCAGGCGGTGATCACGAAATGGAAGCCTTCCGGCCAGTACGACACCTCCACACCGAACCAGGCATGCGCCGCCCAGCTTGCGAGCATGAACAGTGCCAGCGCGACACCGAAACCGGCCATCAGCAAACCGCCGCGCCCCTGCCCCGATGCCTGCGTGGTCAGAGCCGTGCGGGCGACGTTGTAAAAGGAGTCCGGGTCTTCGCCACGGCTCGGTGGTACGCGGATGTATTTGCCGCGACCCAGCCAGAAAATGATGGTCGCGATCAGCATCAGCACGCCGGGAATGCCGAACGCGATCGACGGCCCGAGGTTGCGCAGGAACAGGGGCATCAGCAACGACGCAAAGAAGCTGCCGAAATTGATCGTCCAGTAGAACGCATCGAATACGATCTTCGCGAGATGCTTGTTGGCGGTCGTGAACTGATCACCGCAGAAGCTCACCACCAGTGGTTTGATCCCGCCGGAACCGAGCGCGATCAGGAACAACCCGGTATAGAACCCGTCGCGGTTGCCTTCAAACATCGCCAGGCAGGCGTGGCCTGCACAATAAATCAGCGAAAACCACAGCACGGTGTTGTATTTGCCGAAGAAGCGATCCGACAGCCAGCCGCCCAGCAGCGGGAAGAAGTACACGCCGATCACGAAGCTGTGGAATACATCCTTGGCCGCGCCTTCGCGCTGGCCCTCGGGGATGTAGGCCAGAATCACGCTGCTGACCAGGAACTGCACCAGGATGTTGCGCATCCCGTAGAAACTGAAGCGCTCGCAGGCCTCGTTGCCGATGATGTACGGAATTTGCCGTGGCAGGCGTGCGTTCGGTTCCGGTGCGATGGCGGCGTCGGTCATGTGTGGCTCTGGCATTGCGGAATCGCAAGCCTAACCGATTGCATCCTGCGCTCCGAAACCGCTTTTAAACCGTCGCGAACGATAGCTTGGAACGATTTCTCAGGCCCATTCGGTCAAGCCTTCCCGCGCATACAACTCGACGAACGAAGGACGCGCCTTCATCCGTTGCGCAAGCGCATTGAGATGTGGCCATTCGGTCGCCGGTTTCGGCATGCCACGCGACCAGCGCATCAGCATGGTCAAGTAGAAGTCTGCGATGCCCGCCCCATCGCCAAGCAGGTACGGTCCATGCGCAGCCAGGTGGTCGTCGATGCGCTGCCACTGCGCCTCGATGCGTGCGGCGCAGTGCTCGTGCACAGCCTCCACATTCGCTTCGCCGGCCGGTTCATGCGGATACCACCATTGCCGGAACAGCGGCTGCACCATGTTGGCGAGGTTGAACATCCACTGCAGGTAGTCGGCGCGACGTGGATCATCAGACGCTGGGGCGAGAGTGGCTTGCGGGTGGCGCTCGCCCAGCAACATCGCCATCGCAGCGGCTTCGTAATGCGGCGCGCCATCGATCACCAAGGTCGGCACCACACCATTCGGGTTCAACGCCAGGTAGTCGGCTGACTTCTGCGCCTTGGCGGCCGTATCGACCAACTGCAACTGATGCGGCTCACCCGTTTCAATCAACAGCCAATGCACCAGCAGGCTCGCAGAGCCGGGAGAGTAGTAAAGGGTCGTGGTCATGACAGGTTCCTGACGGCTGGAGCGAAGGCGGATTCTCGCATGCAGCCGGAAAGGAACCGCATCACTTCAGGCAGGCATGACCCGCAGCCCTTGTCGGCTACCATCGCAGAATTCTTCCGGAGATCGCGCCCATGCGTCACACCCTGTTGCTTGCCGCCCTGCTCGCCTGTTCATTTGGTGCAACTGCAGCCGAGAATCTGCTCAGCACGGTGTCCGAACGCTCCGGCTTCACCATTACCGGGCGCTACGCCGAAGTCATCACACTCTGCGATGCGTTCGCCAAGGCCTACCCGACGTCGGTACGTTGCTTCGATTTCGGCACTACGCCCGAGGGCCGGCCGATGAAGGCGATGGCGGTGTCGACCAGTGGCGCGCTGGATGCCAAGTCCGCACGCGCGAAAGGCGTTCCGGTGGTTCTCGCACAAGGTGGCATCCACGCAGGCGAGATCGATGGCAAGGATGCCGGGTTCTGGCTGATTCGAGATTTGCTTGAAGGCAAAGTCGGCAAGGGCGTGCTGGACAAGACCGTGCTGCTGTTCGTGCCCGTGTTCAACGTCGATGGCCATGAGAATTTCCGTGCGTGGAACCGCCCGAACCAGCGTGGCCCGAAAGAGATGGGCTTTCGCGTCACCGGTCAGCGCTACAACCTCAACCGCGATTACGTGAAGGCGGACACGCCCGAGATGCAGGCACTGCTTGGCTTGGTCAACGCATGGGATCCGCTGGTCGAACTCGACCTGCACGTCACCGACGGCGCCAAGTTCCAGCACGATGTCTCGATCACCGGTGAGCCCACCAATTCCGGCGACGAAGCGCTGCGCACGGCCGGGCGCGCGTTGCGTGATGGCATGGTGGCGAAACTTGCCACGCAGGGTTCGTTGCCGGTGTCGTTCTATCCAAGCCTGGACCGCTACGACGACCCGACATCCGGCTTCGTGCACGGCGTCAATACACCGCGCTTCTCCGATGGCTATTACGTGTTGCGCAACCGCCTTGGCATCCTGGTCGAAACCCATTCGTGGAAGGACTACGCGCATCGCGTACGCACGACGTACAACGCGGTGCTCGATGCATTGGAACTGACCGCCGCCAACGCGAGCCAATGGCAGGCGCTTGCGCATGATGCCGACCAGCGTGCACGCAAGCTTGGCGGGCAGTCGATACCGCTGGCCTACAAAGCCACCGACAAGGTGCGCCTGATCGATTTCCTCGGCTATGCGTATACGCGCACGCCGTCGGATGTGTCGGGTGCGCTGATGACGCGTTACGACGAAACCACGCCACAGGTCTGGAAGGTGCCACTGCGCGATGACATCGTGCCGAATACCATCATTACCGCGCCGAAGGGTGGCTATCTGGTGCCACAACAGTATGCCGTCGCAGTAGCGAAGCAGCTGCTGATCCACGGCATCGACTTCCGCGTGCTCACCAACACGACTCGCGGCATGCAGGCGCAGGTATTCGTCGCCGACAGTGCGAAGTTCGCGCCGAATTCCGTCGAAGGCCACCAGCGCGTGAGCCTCAGGGGCGAGTGGCACAACAGCACTGCCGATATCGCCGCCGGATCGCTGTACGTGCCGATGGCGCAAGACAAGTCGCGTCTGGTCGTCAATATCCTGGAACCCCTAGCGCCGGATTCGATGGCCGCGTGGGGCGACTTCAATAACGCCTTCGAACAGAAGGAATACATGGAACCGTACGTCGCCGAGGAACAGGCGCGGCTGATGATGGCGCGTGATCCGGCGTTGAAGGCTGCCTTCGAACAAAAGCTGCGCGACGATGCCGACTTCGCCAAGGATCCGGAAGCACGCCTGAATTTCTTCTATCGCCGTCATCCGGCCTGGGACAACGGCACGAACCGCTACCCGGTGATGCGCACCGATACGGTGTATTGAAGGTTCAGCAGTTCGCGTATTTCCAGTTGCGGCGCTTGCCTTCAGCCAACCATTCGATGGTCTGCGCGACGCGCTTGACGCGGGTTTCTTGGCGTTTGGCCTCGCTGATCCACTCGATGTATTCGCGCCTGCATCCGGGCGGGAACGCATCGAAGGTCGCCTTCGCCGCTTTGTTCTTTTTCAGCGCCGCGATCAGCTCCACCGGGACTTCCAGGAGCGGCTTCGCTGCCGTCTTGCGTGCGGCTGGTGCCTTGACACCGTCCTCGTTGAGCTTCATCGCCTTGCGGATATCGGCGCGCAATTGTTGCTTCGATGGAATGTCTTCCAGCGACGCCATTTTGCCGTAGCTGCCCATGCCGTCGCGCTCGACGCCCTCGCCCATCACCAACGCGTGCTTCCAGTAACCGAACGATGCGTGCTGCTTGAACGCAGCCATCTGGCACAGGATGCCGCCGGCGTAGGTAAAGCTCGGCATGCTCCATCGGATCGATTCTTCGACCTGCGGACACGCTGCATGTACGGCCTCGCGCAATTGCCTGAGGATAGGCTGGGCGAACGGGGCGGCACGTTCGATGTAGGCGTCTATGCGGGGATCAATGATCATGGGCTTGATGGTCATGGGCTTGCGTGCCTGCGGGGACGGCGCCATTCTGCACCTTCATGCCAACAGCAACGGCCGGGCACGCGATGACCGATAAACGCCACAAGGATGCCGAGCACACTAAACGCGAACTTCGCGCGGAATTGAACGATGCCCAATTGGAAACCCTGAACGCGCTGGAGAGGTTCGGCTGGGAACTCAAGTTCATCCGCCACCCTATCTTCCAGCCGTCGATCCCTGTGGTATTCGACGGCGACCGCAAGACCTTCGCCATCCTTGAAGCCGACGGCAAGCTCAACGAGCATCCGCCCTTCGACATCAGGCACGATTGATCGATGCGAGACACCACCCCCCCTC
>JBDSGA010000127.1:0-2713 GCA_039919235.1 Thermomonas sp.
ATAAACCTGAAGCATCAGGTCGCGCCACAACGCGGGGGTGACCGGTGCGCCCATCACACGCTGCCAGAACTCTCCGGATTTGATGCGCGACCACTCGGCGTCCACCGTCTCGCGCAAGGAATTGACAAATGACCGGTCTGGCACGCGCTTGCCTTCTTGCACCGCCGACGACACGTCGGCATCTGAAGCGCTGGAAACTACTTTCATGAAGCACCCTGTTAGGAATATGCCTCCATTGAAGAGCGAATCGCGAAATCGCGTGCTCAACACCCTGTCAATATTGACAGGGGTCCCTGCAAATTCAGGCTGAATCCTCGCGCGGGAAAGCTACGTCAGGCGAACAAAGTTCTAAGTCCGCCGCAGGAAGAGGTGTGGACTCAGGCCAGCTTGCCGTGGCACTGCTTGAATTTCTTCCCGCTGCCGCAAGGGCAAGGGTCATTGCGACCCACGCGTGGCAGGTCCGCGGCAGCAAGCGCCGGCTGGCGCGCGGTGCTTTCGTCGAACCGGGTCTCGACCTCGCCGGTCTCGGTCGGTGCGGAGTAGGTGACGTTGGAGATGCGCTCGGCGCGGTTCTCGATGTCCTCGGCCGCCTGCTCGAGCTGTTCGCCCGATTGCACAACCACGGTCATCAAAACTTTGGTGACTTCATTCTTCACCGAATCGAGCAGCTGACCGAACAGCTCGAAGGCCTCGCGCTTGTATTCCTGCTTTGGCTGCTTTTGTGCGTAGCCACGCAAGTGGATGCCCTGACGCAAATAATCCAGAGCGGACAAATGCTCGCGCCAATGCGTGTCGATGCTTTGCAGCAAAACGATGCGCTCGAACTGGGTGAAGTTCTCGGGGCCGACTTGCTGCACCTTGGCGTCGAACGCATCGTTCGCCGCCTGCGTCACCTTCTCGAGGAGGTCGTCGTCGGTGATGCTGCTGGCCGACTGCACCTCTTTCTGCAACGACAGCTGGATCCCCCATTCGTCGGCCAGAACTTTCTCGAGCGCCGGCAGGTTCCATTGCTCTTCCACCGACTCCGGCGGAACGTACTGGTGCGTCAGGTCAGTAAAGCAGCCTTCACGCAGCGATGCGATCTGGGCCGACAGGTCGGTCGCATCCAGGATGTCGTTGCGCTGCTGGTAGATCACCTTGCGCTGGTCGTTGGACACGTCGTCGTATTCCAGCAGCTGCTTACGGATGTCGAAGTTGCGCGCCTCGACCTTGCGCTGTGCGGACTCGATGCTGCGCGTGACGATGCCGGCTTCAATCGCCTCGCCATCGGGCATCTTGAGCCTGTCCATGATGGAGCGAACGCGGTCGCCGGCAAAAATCCGCATCAGCGGGTCGTCCAGGCTCAGGTAGAAGCGCGAGGAGCCGGCGTCACCCTGGCGGCCCGAACGGCCACGCAACTGGTTGTCGATGCGGCGCGACTCGTGGCGCTCGGTGGCAATGATGCGCAATCCGCCCATCGCGGTGACTTGCTCGTGCTCCCGCTTCCACTGGGCGCGCAACTTGGCGATTTCGGCTTCTTTGGCGGCAGCGTCGAGCGACTCGTCGGCCTCCACTGTCTCGATCAGCTTTTCAACGTTGCCCCCCAGCACGATGTCGGTGCCCCGGCCCGCCATGTTGGTGGCGATGGTGATCATCTTGGGCCGGCCTGCCTGCGCCACGATGTCGGCCTCGCGGGCATGCTGCTTGGCGTTAAGCACCTGGTGCGGCAGGTTTTCCTTGATCAGCAGTTCGTCGATGATTTCGGAGTTCTCGATCGATGTCGTGCCGACCAGCACGGGCTGGCCGCGCTCGTAGCACTCGCGGATGTCCTGGATGGCGGCCTCGTATTTTTCGCGGGTGGTCTTGTACACGCGGTCCAGCTGGTCATCGCGCCTGCTTACGCGATTGGGTGGAATCACCATGGTTTCCAGGCCATAGATTTCTTGGAACTCGTAGGCCTCGGTGTCAGCCGTTCCGGTCATGCCCGACAGCTTGCCATACAGGCGGAAGTAATTCTGGAAAGTGATCGACGCCAGGGTCTGGTTTTCGGCCTGAATCTGCACGCCCTCCTTGGCCTCGACGGCCTGGTGCAGGCCATCGCTCCAGCGCCGACCCGACATCAGGCGGCCAGTGAATTCGTCAACGATGACGACTTCGTCGTCCTGCACCACGTAATGCTGGTCGCGGTGGTAGAGCCGGTTGGCCCGCAGCGCCGCGTACAGATGGTGCATCAAAGAAATGTTGGACGGATCGTAGAGCGTCGCTCCCTCCGGAATCAGACCCAAATCGAACAGGATGCGTTCGGCAGTTTCATGGCCCTGCTCGGTCAAAAACACCTGGCGGGCTTTTTCATCAATCGTGAAATCGCCCGGCTTGGTGACGCCTTCGCCAGTGCGCGGGTCGGCCTCGCCTTCTTGCTGCTGGAGCAGCGGCACCACCTTGTTGATGGCCAGGTACATCTCGGTGTGATCTTCGGCCTGGCCGCTGATGATGAGCGGCGTGCGCGCCTCGTCGATCAGGATGGAATCGACCTCATCAATGATGGCGTAGTTCAGCTTGCGCTGCACGCGGTCGGACGCCTCGTACACCATGTTGTCGCGCAGGTAGTCAAACCCGTACTCGTTGTTGGTGCCGTAGGTGATGTCGGCGTTGTAGGCAGCCTGCTTTTCCTCGCGCGACATATTCGGCAGATTGATGCCGACCGTCAAGCCCAGGAAGTTGTAGAGCTTGCCCA
>JBDSGA010000128.1:0-2619 GCA_039919235.1 Thermomonas sp.
CCGCGCATCACCCGCGATGGCATGGTGTTCCTGGACATCGTGCAGGAAGTCAGCAAGCCCACCGGTATCGCCGACGTCAACGGCAACGTTCGCATCGACACCAACAAGGTGCACACGAGCGCGGCGATCCCGAGTGGCGAGACCATCATGCTGGCCGGCCTGATCAGCGACGGCACCGAACGCAGCTCGTCCGGTATTCCCGGCTTGAGTCGGATCCCGATCATCGGTGGCCTGTTTGACCAACAGGGCAGCAGCAATTCGCGTGATGAGTTGATCGTGCTGATCACGCCGACCGTCGTGCGCACGCCGCAGGAAGCACGCGAGCTGACCGACGAATATGGCCGTCGTTTCCGCGCGCTGGAGCCGCTGTACAACCGCAAGGCCAAGTGAGCCGGGCAAGGATCGCCGTGCCGACCACATTCCAGCCGGTCGTGTTGGTGCCGGTTGGCGTCGATGAGAACGCGCTGGATGCCTGCCTGGCCGCCTTGGAGTCATCTACTCCAGCCGGCACGCGGGTGTGGCTCGCGGACGATGCCCAAGCCGGCCCGCGTGCCGGCGCGATTATCGAAGCTTGGCTGGGGATCACGCGCATGCAAGCCGCGCATACCCGCCGCGCGCGCAGCATCGGCGAAGCCGCGCACTTGGATGAAGCATTGCGCGCCTGTGGCGACACGGACGTGGCGATCCTCGCCGCCGATGCGCGTCCCACCGCGGGTTGGCTGCAACAACTCATCTCCTGCCTGTCGCACGATCCAACAATCGCCACCGCGACCCCATGGAGCAATGCCGGCGAAGCCGCTGCATGGCCGCGCATCGGCGAAATCGTGGCACTCGATGAGGCTCCGTCGCGGCTAGCACGTGCCTGCGCCCGCTTGCCCGTGACCCATCCCGAACTTCCTGCGGCGGTTGGGCATGCGGTCCTGATTCGCGGCAGTGCGTACAAGCGTGCAGGCGGGGTCGATGCCGCCAGCTTCCATTCCTGGTACGCGGCATTGACGGATCTTTCGTTGCGATTGTCAGGGCTCGGTTGGCGGAATGCCTTGTGCGAAACCGCGTTCGTGCTGCGCGATGACGAAGGCCATCCGGTTGTGGGTGACATGGATCGCTTGTCCGTGCGTTGGCCGGGTTGGCATGCCCGGCTGGCACAGTGCCTGATGCATGACCCTTTGCAGGATCTACGAAAGCAGCTGCACGACACCTTGGCAGGGCTGGACACCAGTTCGCCGCAGGCCGACCTGTTTCCGCAGTCGTCATGAGCATGGCGGATGCCAGCGGCATCGCCGCGATCGTCGTGTCCCACGACAGCGAGGAAACCCTCGAGGAATGCCTGCAACGCTTGCGCAATGCTGATGACGTGGTCGAGATCCGCGTGGTTGACAATAACTCGCACGACGAGTCGCTGGAGATCGTGCAGCGCCACGCGGTCGCGGATCCGCGCGTGCGTTTTATCGGTAATCCGGACAACCCGGGGTTTGCGGTTGCGTGCAACCAAGGCGCGGCCGACAGTCAGGCGCCGTGGCTGGCGTTCGTCAATCCGGACTGCCTGGTCGAAGCCGATACGCTGTCACGGATGCGCGCCCATGCCGAGCATGCGCTGCCTGCACTGGTAGGCGCAGACCTAGTCAACGAGAGCGGGGTGCGTGATGCTGCCGCCCGTCGCCATGACCCGGATTTCGCTGCCATGTTGCGTTCACCGGCCGCCGCCAGGCTCGGCATCGACATGGATCCGGCGCTACCGCTGCAAACCGTCGATGCCACGTCCGGTGCGTTGATGCTGCTGCCGCGCTGGTTGTTCACGCGAATCGATGGCTTTGATGAACGTTACCGCCTGCATGCCGAAGACCTTGATCTCTGCCGACGCGTGCGTGATGTTGGAGCCGGCGTGCTGGTCGCCAACGACGTGCACGTCGTCCATGTGCGTGGCGTGTCCAGTCGCTCGCGCCCGACATTCGTGGAATGGCACAAACACCGCGGCTTTTGGCGTTATTTCAGCAAGTTCGAAGCGCCAAGGCGCAGTGCATTGGTGCGCGCGGCCGTGTTCACGATGATCTGGGCGCGCTTTCCGATTGCGGCGCTGCGGGCGTTGGCGAGCGCTCAGCGGTAGCGGTTGATCTCGTCACGGAGTTTCCGTGCTGCGCGCGCCGCCGCACTGGCGAAGTCGCTGCCTTGCGACGCGTACAAGATCCCGCGCGAGGAATTGATCATCAGGCCGGTGCCATCTGTGGTCTTGCCGTTGCGCACCACGGCTTCGACGTCGCCGCCCTGCGCGCCCACGCCCGGTATCAGCAACGGCATGTCGCCGACGATGTCGCGGATCACTTTCAATTCTTCCGGGAAGGTGGCGCCCACCACCAGCGCGCAGTTGCCATCGCCGTTCCAGTCACGCGCAATCGTGCGGGCCACTTGCTGGTAAAGCGGCGCGCTGTCACCGTTCGCATCAGACACGATGAGTTCCTGGAAATCGCGCGCACCCGGATTCGAGGTGTGGCACAGGAATACGCAACCGCGATCATTGCGTTGCAGGAATGGCTCGGCGGAATCGCGGCCCATGTACGGGTTGAGCGTCACCGCATCGGCGCCGAACCGGTCGAACGCTTCCACTGCATATTGCTCGGCCGT
>JBDSGA010000129.1:0-13903 GCA_039919235.1 Thermomonas sp.
CCGACCAGTGCGTGCAGGGCAGTTTCCTGCGGAACACCCAGCTGCTTGGTCAGGATCGCGAAATAACCGGCCACGCCCAGCAGGCCCAGGCCAACCAGTGCATGCAGCGCGGCTTCCTGGGGAACACCGAGATGCTTGGTCAGGATTGCAAAGTATCCGGCCACGCCCAGCAGGCCCAGTCCGACCACCAGCATGCCGGTGATCGCGCCGCCCTTGAAGGCGACGTCCATCGCCTGGCTGATGCCCTTGCGTGCGGCTTCGGCAGTGCGCACGTTGGCGCGGACCGAGACATTCATGCCGATGTAGCCAGCCGCGCCGGACAGCACCGCGCCGATCAGGAAGCCGATCGCGGTGTACCAGGTCAGGGCGAATCCGATGAGTAGGAACAGCACCACGCCGGCGATGGCAATCGTGCTGTATTGGCGGTTCAGGTAGGCGCGCGCGCCTTCCTGGATGGCACCAGCGATTTCCTGCATGCGCTCATTGCCGGCAGGTTGGCGATTGATCCAACCGGCAGCCCACAGGCCGTAACCGATTGCGATGATGGCGCAGACAAACGCCAGAAGTAAACCGTATTGCTCCAGCATGAACCCCTCCCCGGAGTGTTCGAAGGAATGAAAATCGACGTGTGCCAACCCGCGGCAGGCAACCCCGCGACTATCGCACAGCCCAGTGCCATGCGGGCACGCCTGGGTTCCGAAAATGGTTGCTGATGGTCATGAATCCGGGGTTCAGCCCACCCGTGCAAGCCTGCGAGGGTACATTTTCATCACGGAGCAATCCAAATGTCTCGTTCGATCATCCTGTGTGCCGGCCTGTTGCTGGCCGCCACCGCCAGCGCCGCCGACCCGAAGCCGGAAATCCAGCGCGCTGCAGCTACACCGCAGGCGATTGGGGCCAGTCACACCGTGCGTACCATTCCCGAAGCCTGCGCCCGTCTGGAAGGCAAGTTCACGGGTGCTAAAGCCCAGCCCTACATGTTTGCCGCGGTGCCTAGCTCCGCCCGATGCCAGCCGCGCGCCCGGCTTGTCGATGCGGTATCGGCCAAGGCATCGGTGGCCAATGGGTGGCTATTGAACGATTTGATCCGTGTTCCCAGCGCGAGTTGTCCTTCGCAGCAGGCGGTGGTGCGGGTCTGGCGAAAAGCCGCCAAGGCGTCGCCGACCAAACTTGATGCACAAGGACGGTCGCGCATCTATCTGAAGGAAGGCTTGGACGCGGCTCGCAAAGGTCAATTGGCGGCGATGCCGGTGTTTGCGACCGCCATGGCGTTGGAAGGGATGGCCTGCAAATAGGATGGCAACGGGCTAATCCGGAACCGTGATCCGCTTCAGTCGGCCACTGGTGCCGGATTTGATCGTGACTTCCGATTTGCTGCATTTGAAGTGAGCTGCCACCAATGAGATGAGTTCCGCGTTGGCCTCGCCATCGACAGGCGGTGATTTCAGCTGCACCAGCCAAGTGTCGTCCGCCTGCTGAGTGAGTGACGACACGCGGCTATTAGGTTTGGCCTTGACCAGCAGGATTGGCATTTCCAAAGGATCGCATGCGCGCAATAAGCCGTTGAGCGGCAACATGAAACGCCCGGCATTGCCGGGCGTTTCGAAAACACAAGTTAATCGCTGGTGTCCAGATCAGTTGCCGACCTTCAGCCTGCCACCCTTGCCCAAACCGCCCTGGACTTCCTGCGGCTGGTAGTTGCGCAGCGACTGCACCATTTTGTTATAGGCATCTGCGAAGGCCAGCACCAGCACCTTGCCTTCTGGAGTGTTCGTGTAACCACCCACTGCACCGAAGCCAGACAAGCCACCACCGCCGACACCCATGCCGAAATCGGTCTTCTTGCCGAGGCCCATGGAGGTGGCGATCTGCACGCCCGAACGATTGTCGATCATGGTCAGCACGGTTTCCGCACGCTTGAATTTCAACCCGCCGACCACGGCGCCAACGACCCCAAGACGGCCACCGAATGCACCCAGCACGCCACCAATACCGCCCGCATTGCTTTGCGAGAAGTTGATGCTCGGATTCATGGTGAAGTCCGCAGCGACCATCTGGCCCTTGCCGAAGTTGCTGCCTTGGCGCATCTCCCCGGAGTCCTGCAGCGCGCGCTCCTGCATCATGTTCTGCATCGCGCGGCCGCGCTCGACCACCACGAAGCAGTTGGACTGCTGGATCAGCATGCGGATGACCGGAATCGTCGACGGCAAGCGCAGGTCAGAGGTCAAGTAGCGGTACCAGTCGCCATCTTGTTCCTCCACCACACCCACGGTGCCCAGCGGCTCGTCGCAGTGTTCAAGCCCTGCCGAACCCTGTGAGTTGGAACCAGCGGCACTGCCACCCGCTACAGTTGCCTTGGGGCGCTGGGCCATGGCGGGCGCGCATATGAGCATGCAAATACCCACGATCAACAAATGTTTTTTCATGATGTCCCCTGATAGATTTCAAATTGGTTTCAAATGGAGCAAATTGACCGCGACCGCGTTTCCCCAAGCAGATACTCGGCCGCACCCAATCAATCGTTCCAGCGTGGCAGGGTACGGCGAATGATCGCCCTATCCAGTTCAACGTAATTTGGTAGGCCGTCCCGGCCAAAGGGCGGAAATGCCTCGCCTGCGATCAAGGGCTGCAGGTAGCGCCGGGCTGCTGCCGTGATCCCGAACCCATCCTTGCGAATGAACCCGGCAGGCATTGTTTTCTCGCGGTTGGCGATATTCGATAGCGGAGCCGCCTCGACGGTCCAGCGGTAAGGCAAATCAGACTTACGCACGATCACCGGCATCACCGAATTCTTGCCGGCCAAGGCGAATTCGACCGCCTTGCGGCCCACTGCCATCGCCTGCTCCAGGTCGGTCTTGCTGGCGATGTGGCGGGCCGAGCGCTGTAGGTAGTCGGGCAAGGTCCAGTGCACCTTGAGACCCAACACATCCTTGACCCGGCCCGCCAGATGCGCGGCCACGCCACCCAGTTGGGTATGCCCGAAGGAGTCCTTGCCGCCGCCGGCATCGGCGACGAAACGGCCTTCTGCAGTGCGGATACCTTCGCTGGCCACCACCACGCACCAGCCGACGCGTTTGACCACGGCATCGACGCGGGCCAGGAAGATCGCTTCGTCATACGTGCGTTCCGGGAACAAAATAATGTGCGGCGCAGCGTTGCGGCCTTCACCGGCCAGCCCGGCGGCGGCAGCCAGCCAGCCAGCGTGGCGTCCCATCGCCTCATAGACGAACACCTTGGTGGAGGTTTCCGACATCGCCGCTACGTCGAGCGCAGCTTCGCGTACCGAGACGGCGGTGTATTTGGCCGCGGAACCAAAACCCGGGCAGCAATCGGTGACCGCGAGATCGTTATCGATGGTCTTGGGCACGCCCACGCAGGTCAGTGGGTAGTCGTACTCGACCGCCAGCTGCGAAATTTTCAGCGCTGTATCAGCCGAATCGTTGCCGCCGTTGTAGAGGAACCAGCGCACGTCATGGGCGCGGAAGACGTCCAGCAGTCGTTCGTATTTGGCACGGTCAGCGTCAAGCGATTTGAGTTTTACCCTGCAACTGCCGAACGCCCCGCCGGGCGTGTGGGCGAGTGCCTTGACCTGCGCGGCGCTCATCATCGACGTGTCGATCAGCTCCTCACGCAGTGCGCCAAGGATGCCGTTGCGCGCTGCCAGCACGCGCACCTTCTTGACCCGCGCAGCCTGGATCACGGCCGAGGCGGTGGCATTGATGACGGCGGTCACGCCGCCGGACTGGGCATACAGCAACGCGCCGCTTGGCATCGGGACATCCTGGCTGGGATCGGGATCAAGGGTTGGATACGGTAAACTGGAGGCCACGCGAGGCCGCAAGCAGTGTAGCGTCGGCCGGCCACATCATCCTGGAGCGATTCGATGCGATTGGTTCTATTGGGCGCGCCCGGCTCCGGCAAGGGCACCCAGGCGGCACGACTGAAAGAGCACCTGCAGGTGCCGCATATCTCCACTGGCGACCTGTTGCGTGCGGAAGTCGCGGCCGGCAGCACGTTGGGGCTCGAAGCGAAGGGCGTGATGGCGCGCGGAGAACTGGTCAGCGACGCGATCCTGCTGGGCATGCTGGAGGATCGGTTCTCGCGTGCAGACACCGGCAATGGCTTCATTCTCGATGGCTATCCGCGCAACCTGGCGCAGGCCGCCGCGCTGGACGGCTTGCTCGGTCGGCTGAAGCAGTCGTTCGACTTTGCCGTGCAACTGGATGTGGCGACCGAATTACTGGTCGAGCGCATCGCCGGTCGCGCCACGGCCGAGGGCCGAGCCGATGACACGCCCGAATCGGTGCGCACCCGCCTGCAGGTCTACAACAACCAGACCGCGCCGGTGATTGGCTATTACCGCCAGCATGGCCAGCTGACGGTGGTTGACGGCGTGGGGAGCCTGGACGAGGTGTTCACCCGCATCCTGGAAGCGATTTCGCGCGGCCACGACGTCGGTTGAGCCTGCACGTAGCGGAGCGTTTGCCTTGAAACTGCACATCCTCGGCATCGCCGGTACCTTCATGGGTGGCGTGGCCGCACTCGCGCGCGAACTTGGTCATGCCGTCGAAGGCAGCGACCAGTCCGTGTATCCGCCGATGTCGACCCAGCTGGAACATCTCGGCATCACGCTGGCGCACGGTTACCAGCCGGCCAACATCAGTGCGGATTGCGACGAAATCGTCATCGGCAATGCACTTTCGCGCGGCAATCGCGCGGTTGAGCACGTGCTGGACCATGGCCTGACATACACCTCAGGCGCGCAGTGGCTGAGCGAACAGGTACTGCCGGGCCGCGACACGCTGGCGGTCGCCGGCACCCACGGCAAGACCACGACGACCACGATCCTGGCCTACTTGCTGCAAGACGCTGGCCGGGAACCGGGGTTCCTGATTGGCGGCGTGGCGGAAGACTTCGGCGTTTCCGCGCGCATTGGCCAGGGCCGGGAGTTCGTGGTCGAGGCCGACGAATACGACACCGCCTTCTTCGACAAACGCAGCAAGTTTGTGCACTACCGGCCACTGGTCGCGATCCTCAATAACCTGGAATACGACCACGCCGATATTTTCCCGGACGTGGCCGCGATCCAGCGCCAGTTCCATCATCTGGTGCGCACCGTGCCAGGCCGTGGCCGGCTGATCGTCAACGGCGCCGACGAGCGTCTGGCCGAAGTGCTGGCTATGGGTTGCTGGACGCCGGTGGAACGGTTCGGCTTCGATGAGTCGTTCGAGTGGTGCGCACGTAAATTACGCGATGACGGCAGCCGCTTCGCCGTCCTGCATCAAGGCAACGAGGTCGGCATCGTCGACTGGGCCATGCTCGGAGATCACAACGTACTCAACGGACTGGCGGCACTCGCCGCATGTCATGCCGTCGGCGTCGAAGTTGCCATCGTGATTCCTGCGCTGGCGGCATTCCGCAGCGTGAAGCGGCGCATGGAAGTGATCGGCATGCATGCCGGCGTCACCATTTACGACGACTTCGCCCATCACCCGACGGCCATTGCCACCACGTTGGCTGGACTGCGGGCGAAAGTAGGCGCATCAAGAATCGTGGTCGCGATGGAGCCCCGCAGCAATTCAATGCGGCTGGGTGCGCACGCCGATGCACTGGCGCCATCGCTAAGTGGGGCCGACGTGGTGGTGTTCCTGCAACGCCCGGAACTGGCCTGGGATGCCGGCAAGGTCATGGCCGCGTTGCAGGGCGAAGGCCATGCGGTCGCCGATGTGAATGCGCTCATCAGGACGCTGCTCACGCTGGCGCGCAATGGCGACCATGTGGTGTTCATGTCCAACGGCGGATTCGACGGCGCGCCCCGGCGTTTTCTCGCCGCCCTGCGCGATGGCTGACGCCACGACGCTGCCATTGTTCCCGTTGCGTGAAACGGTGCTCGTGCCCGGCGCCGCGCTGGACCTGCGGATTTTCGAACGCCGTTACCTCGATATGGTCGCCGAGTGCGGACGCAATGGCAGTGGTTTCGGGATTTGCCTGTTGCTGGGTGGCGACGAGGTCGGCGCCCCGGCAACCCCAGCGGCATTCGGCACCGAAGCGGTGATTGAGGATTTTGGCAGCACGCCAGAAGGCCTGTTGTCACTGCGGGTACGCGGTAAGCGACGGTTCCATGTGGTGCGCACGCGCATTCGCACATCGTCCTCGATGTGCGGGAACGTCGCGAGCACTGTGTACACATCCGTCGGTAGCCCTGTCGTCGATGGCGAGGGCTTCCACAGCATCAGCAGGCGCAACGGCTTGCTCGCCTGCATCGTTTCGAAACGAGCCACCCACAATGGCGTGCCATCGTCGAGACGCGACCGTGCGGGCCATATGCGTAGGACCTCCAGGAGGCCGGCTTGCTTACCCTTGCGGCGCAGCAGCAGGGCCTCGCGGTGTGCGTCCAGCGCGATGGGCAGCACGGGTTGGTCTTCAGCGTGACTGTCGTCGTCGAGCAGGCCTAGTACGGACATCCAGTCTGCTTCCGGCTGTACCTTCCAGCCTTGCGCAAGCAGGCGTTGCTGCAAGGGCTGCAGGCGACCAGCGATTTCGATATCGAAGCGTCGGGTGTCGTGCACGCCATGCGCCCACCACGCCGCGGCGGCCAATGTCTCACTCGCGGCTGGTGGTTCAAACCTCACTAATGTCGCATCGGCGCTGCGCGGTGCGTACCAGACTGCGGCCAGCGCGAAACTCCCATAAAAAGTCCAAGCCAGTGGCCGCATCCAGAACGAGCGGTTGCTGTGGCGGCGATAGGCGATGCCCAGAACCAACAACCAGGCCACGCCCAGCAATACGCCGGCCAACACGTCGCTCAGCCAATGCGCGCCCAGGTATAACCGCGCGAATCCAACCAAGGCGGTGGCGACGCCGGTCAACAAGTAGGGCCAGACCCGACGCCTGCCTGGGAGTTCACGCGCGATCAGCACTGCGAAGAAACCAAACACCACGGTGGTCATGGTGACCGCGATCGACGGGAAACCGAATCCGGCGGCCGCGGTTGGCGGGCGCGGCATGTCGATGACGGCATCGAGCCCCTCGGTCAACAGCAAACCGACTGCAATCGCCGCCAGCCAGTGCGCGGCTGCCATCCAGCGTTTGCGCCAGACCAGCCATGCCAGCGTGAATGCCGAACAGCTACCCAACACTGGCGCACTGCCGATCGCGGCCAGGGATGCCATCAGCCGATCCGCCAAGGGGTTGCGCAGCGCGAACATCGCCGCATGCACAGTCTGGTCGATTGCCAGCGGGCCGCCTTGCAGCAGCAATGATGCGGTCAGCCCAGCCCACAACCAGGCGACCAGGAACAGACATGCCGCGAGCACCACCAGCGAAGCTGATTCCGGCCGGCGTGGATCGATCAACGCTGCCGCATAGCGGCCGAGTGTGGGGTGTGCATGGGTCCAGTGCAGCGCGCGTGCCAGCAAGTTGTCGGCATGCGCGGCAAACCAGCGCCATGTGTAGAGCACTGCCGCCCATGCCAACGCCAACGCCGCGAACAAGCCAAGCAGCACCAGGGCGAGCTTGTCGGCGACGGCAGCCACTGCGTCGTAGGACGCGCCGAAAATCCAGCCCGGGGCGATGAACGCTACACCCCAGGTCGTCGCTGCGAACAGACTGGCGGGCAGGTAGCGTCTCAATGGCATGTGCAACATACCGGCGACCACCGGCACGAAGGGGCGCACCGGCCCCACATAGCGCGCGATCACGATGCCCTTCGTGCCGTGCCGCCGGAACAGGGTTTCGCCCCGATCAAGCAGCTGCGGATAACGTTGGAAAGGCCATTTCCCGCGCAGTCGAGGCCCCCATCGGCGGCCCACCCAGAAGCTCAGGCCGTCGCCCAGCAGTGCGCCCAACGCGGCGCACACAACCGCATACGGCCCGGACAAGTGGCCCAGGCCGACCAGCGTGCCCACCGCGAACAGCAGCGGCAACGCCGGCACCAGGATCCCGAGCACCACCAATGCGTCGCAGAACGCGATCAGGAACACCACGCCACCCGCGGCCTGCGGATGCGCACTGATCCACATGACGATGCTGTCGAACCAGGCGCTTTGCATGACCCGGATTATAGGCAGTGGCCTTTACACTGCGACTGACCCACGACTGAGGAGCACATCATGGCCAGCCTTGCCGGAAAGACCCTGTTCATCACCGGCGCCTCGCGGGGGATTGGCTTGGCCATCGCCCAGCGTGCCGCGTGCGATGGTGCCAACATTGCGGTGGTCGCGAAATCATCCGTGGCCAATCCGAAGCTACCCGGCACTATCCACACCGCTGCCGCGGAGATCGAGGTTGCTGGTGGTCGCGCACTGCCGCTTCAGTGCGATATCCGCGAGGAAGACCAAGTGCGCGCTGCGGTGGCGGCCACGGTGGATGTGTTTGGAGGCATCGATATCCTGGTCAACAACGCGAGCGCGATCTGGTTGCGCGGCACCCTGGATACGCCGATGAAGCGTTTCGACCTGATGCAGCAGGTCAATGCGCGCGGCAGTTTCCTGTGCGCGCAGGCCTGCTTGCCGTATCTGCTAGAAGCCCCGAATCCGCACATCCTCACGCTGTGCCCGCCGCCATCGCTGGATCCGAAATGGTGGGCGCCGCACACCGGCTACACGCTGGCGAAGATGGGGATGAGCTTGGTGACGCTGGGTTTGGCCGCCGAGTTCGGCCCGCAAGGCGTGGCAGTGAATGGATTGTGGCCGCGCACACTGATCGCCACCGATGCGTTGAACATGATTCCTGGCGTGAGTGCCGGCAACGGGCGCTCGCCTTCGATCATGGGCGATGCCGCGCATGCGGTGTTGACGCGGGCAGCCGCAGGTTTCGGTGGCGAGTTCCTGATCGACGATGAAGTGCTGGCGGCGGCCGGCATCACCGACTTGTCGGGCTACGCGATGGATCCCTTGCAGCCGTTGTACCCGGATCTATTCCTGAATTGAGCGTGTCCGATTCGCTCAGCCCAGCGCTTGGCCAAGGTCATCGATCAGGTCGTCGACGTCTTCCAAACCTACCGAGATCCGCAGCAGGTTTTGCGGCGAACTCGGGTTCGGGCCTTCCACCGATGCGCGATGCTCGATCAGGGATTCGCACCCGCCGAGTGACGTGGCATTGGTGAAGATGCGCAACTTTCCAGCCATCGCCAGCGCAGCCTCGCGCCCGCCATGCAGCTGGATGCTGAGCATCGCGCCGAAGTCGCGCATCTGCCGTGCCGCGACGTCGTGGCCAGGATGCGAGGCAAGGCCTGGATAGTTCACGCGTTCGATCGCGGGATGGTTGGCCAGGAAGTCGACGACCTTGCGTGCGTTCGCGCAATGCATCGACATCCTTGCCGACAACGAGCGACAGCCGCGCAGCGTCAACCATGCGCTGAACGGCGCGAGCACCGCGCCAGTGATGTGCAGGCGGTGCGCGACCAGCTTGGTGAAATCGTCATCGCGGACGAATGCCAGCGCACCGCCGAGCACGTCGCTGTGCCCGCCGAAATACTTGGTGGTCGAATGCATCACCACGTCCGCGCCATGTTCCAGTGGACGCGTCAACAATGGCGTAGCGAATGTGTTGTCGCAAGCGACCAACGCGCCATGTGCGTGCCCGATCCCGGCCAGCGCGGCGATGTCGCTGATCTGCATCAGCGGATTGGAAGGCGTCTCGATCCACAGCAAGTCAACACCACCCGCACAAGCGAGACGTGCCGCGTCGAGATCGGTCATGTCCACGCGCACGACCTCGATACCGCGCGCAGGCAGGAACTCGGTCGCGTAGATGCGCAGGCCGACGTAGCAATCGTTCGGCATCACGATCCGTGCCGGCGTTGACAGGCATTCGACCACGCCACTGATCGCGGCCATGCCTGATGCGAAGGTCAGCGCGGTTTGTGCACCTTCAAGCGCGGCGATCGCATGGCACAGCCGGTCGTTGGTCGGGTTGCCTTCGCGCTGGTATTCATAGCCCGCCAGGCGCTCGCCAGCGGCGCCATGACGGAACGTAGTCGCCAGTTGGATCGGCGGCGCGACAGCGCCGGTTGCGGGGTCGGGTTCATTGCCGACGTGCACCGCCACGGTGCCGGGACGCAGGTTGCGGGGAGCGTTCATTCGGTGTCCTCGGGGAGTGCGCGCCCGCATTTGCGGCAATGCCAGGCATCGGTTTCATGGTGGGGAAGGCCACATTCGGCGCAACGTACCTTGCTTCGCTTCGGCTGCAAGCTGCGTGCCAGTTCGGCGGTGTAGATGCCGGTCGGTACCGCGATGATGCTGTAGCCGATGATGATCAGCACCGAAGTGATGAAACGTCCAAGCGGCGTACCCGGGGCGATGTCGCCGAAGCCTACCGTCGCCATGGTAACGATCGCCCAGTACATGCCAGTCGGAATACTTGTGTAGCCGTATTCTGGTCCTTCGATCACGTACATCAGCGCGCCGAACACCACGGTAATCGTCAGTACGGCGGCCACGAAGACCAGGATCTTGCGACGCGCGCGCAACAACGCCTGCACCAGCACACCCGCTTCGCTGGAGTATTCGGCGAGCTTGAGCACGCGGAAGATCCGCAGCATGCGCAGGATCCGCACCACGGCGAGCGACGCGCTGGCCGGGAACAGCAGGGACAGGAACGTCGGCACGATGGCCAGCAGGTCGATGACTCCGTAGAAGCTCGTTGCATAGCGCAGTGGGCGTTTTACGACCCACATGCGCACGGCATATTCAACGCTGAAAAGCAGGGTGAAGAACCATTCGGCGAGGTACAGCTGCGAATGCCATCGAAACTGGATGGCCGGCACGCTGTCCAGCATCACCACGCCAACGCTGGCGATGATTGCAACGATCAGCCACAGGTCGAAATTGCGTTCATCCGCCTTGTCATGATGGAAGATCCTCCGGTACCAGCGATAGCGCACACCAGAGGTGGTTGCCGGCTCGTGGCTGCGTTCAAGCAATGCGCGTTCTTCGCCGGCCGGAGCATCCTGATCTTCGCGTCCGCGCATCTCAGGAATGCCGCGTCACAGCGTTGCGAACGCCGCGCGCGCGGCATCGAGTGTCTGCGAGATCACGTCTTCGTCGTGCGCACTCGACATGAAGCCGGCCTCGAATGCGGATGGCGCCAGATACACGCCTCGTTCGAGCATGGCGTGGAAGAAGCGGTTGAATGCCGCGCTGTCGCAGGCCATTGCCTGTGCGTAGGTATCGACCGTCTCATTGCTGAAGAACATGCCGAACATGCCGCCGACGCGCTGCGTGGTGAACGCAACGCCCGCATCGCGCGCGGCCGCTTCCAGTCCATCGCACAGGGCATTCGTATGCCGTTCCAGGCCCTCATGGAAACCGGGCTCCTGGACGAGGTCGAGCATCGCAAGCCCGGCGGCCATCGCCACCGGATTACCACTCAGCGTACCGGCCTGGTAGATCGGCCCTGAAGGAGCGATCTGCTGCATCAAATCGGCGCGCCCGCCATACGCGCCCACCGGCATGCCACCACCGATGATCTTGCCGAATGTGCTCAGATCCGGACTGACGCCGTAGCGCGCTTGTGCGCCGCCGAGCGCGACGCGGAAGCCGGTCATCACCTCATCGAAGATCAGCAAGGCGCCATGTGCCGAACACAGGTCGCGCAGATGCTGCAGGAACCCTTCGCGCGGTGGCAGGCAATTGGCATTGCCGACGACGGGTTCAACGATCAAGCACGCGATATCGCTGCCGTATTCGCCGAACAATGCGGTCGCCGCGTCGAAATCGTTGTAGGTCAGGGTAAGTGTGAGGTCGGCCAGCGCTTTGGGTACGCCGGGCGAAGTGGGTACGCCGCAGGTGAGTGCGCCGCTGCCGGCCTTGACCAGGAAGCTGTCGCCATGGCCGTGGTAGCAGCCTTCGAATTTCACGATGCGACTGCGGCCTGTCGCGCCACGTGCCAAACGAATAGCCGACAGCGTGGCCTCGGTACCGGAGTTGACCATGCGCACCATCTCGCAGCTCGGTACCAGCCGCGCAATGGTTTCGGCCATGGTGACTTCAAGTGGGTTCGGTGTGCCGAACGACAGGCCGTCGCGCGCAGTGCGGATGACGGCTGCGAGCACGTTTGGATGATTGTGGCCGACGATCATCGGCCCCCACGAACCTACATAGTCGATGTAGCGATTGCCATCGACATCGAATAAATACGGGCCATCGGCGCGCTGCACGAAAAACGGCTCGCCACCCACCGACTTGAAGGCGCGCACCGGTGAGTTGACACCGCCGGGCATCAATGCCTGGGCGCGGATGAACAGGTCGTGGGAGTGGTCATGATTCATGGGTAGGGGTCTTCGAAACAGGAAAGATAGGCGCGGGCGGCGGCAACGGGATCGGGCGCATTGAATACACCGCTGATCACGGCAATCAAATCGGCACCGGCAGCGATGACCAAGCCTGCATTGTCAGGCGTGATGCCGCCAATCGCCACCCGCGGCACCTGCAAGGACGCGGTTTCGCGGAAGAGGCCATGATCTGCGCGCCTTGCTGCAGGCTTGGTCGACGACGGGAAGCAGGCGCCGAAGGCCACATAGTCGGCACCCGCAGCGACTGCGTTGCGGGCGCGTACAGGGTCGTCGTAGCAGGAGACGCCGATGATCGCGTCGTCGCCCAACAACTCGCGCGCGTCAGCGATGGCGCCATCGTGTTTGCCCAGATGCACGCCATCAGCACCGATTTCATGTGCCAGATTTGCGTCGTCATTCACGATGAAGGTCACCCCCGCTGCAGCGCATGCATCACGCAAACGCTCGCTGATATCGCGCAGGGTTTTCGTGTCCATCACTTTGCTGCGTAACTGCAGGCAGGCGGCATAGGCCAGCACCGGCTGGATGCGTTCAAGCAAACGCAACGGATCAGGTTCGTTCGGGGTGATCAGGTACAGGCCGCGCTGCAGTCGTGGTGTGCGCATCGTTGCCTTAGTCACAGTGTGCGTGTGGGACAATGCGATCTTGTTCCCATGCCTTGTGCCTCACGATGTCCGATTCCGCCGCTCCTGCCATCGCCTACCGCACCTGGATGTGCGTGGTTTGCGGATTCATCTATGACGAAGCACTTGGCTTGCCGGAAGACGGCATCGAGCCTGGCACGCGTTGGGAAGACGTACCGGACACTTGGACGTGCCCGGACTGCGGCGTGAGCAAGGATGACTTCGAGCTGATGGGCTGACGCCTGCTGCGCGCGCATTACTTGGCTTCAGGAATGCCCGGGCCGAATTTCAGCTGCGCGCCATCCTGCAGCTTCAGTCGCGCGGCTTCGCCAGCGTTCAGCTCCAATACGTAGCGTGCCGGCGCGTTACTCGGATAGGCGGGGCAGGCATCGCCCAACGAGCACGGTGGCACCTCGCGTTGCTGCGACACCAACTTCCGTGCATCGTCGAAGTACAGGATGTCCAGCGGAATCTTGGTGTTCTTCATCCAATACGCCTGCGGCTCCTGGCGATCATGGATGAACAACATGCCGTGATAATTTTCCATTGCGTCGCGATACATCAGGCCTTGTGCGCGCTCGGCATCATCCTTGGCAATTTCGATGTCGTAGCGTTGGCCGCCCAGCTCGACCCACGTGGAGTGAGCGCTGGCGCAGGCGGAGAGTGAAAGGGTGGCAAGCAACATCAGGACAGCTTTATGCATGTGACAGGCTCCTAGGGGACGGCGCACCTTCGCTCGCAGCATGGATTGCGTCAAGGCGCAAGACTTCCATCTGCGGAAATGTACATGCATGATTCGCGCCCCGAGCAGCGACGGCCCAGCCGGAACGATGCGAGGAAAGCAAAAACCTACGACCTGCGGTATTGACGGAAGTAGAAAAGCTTGTATGATGTGCGGCTCGCTTGAGCAGAAGTGCTCTAGCAACGGGAAAGGCGCTGAGGCCGGACCTTGAGATCTTTGACAGTGTGCGCAGGTGACTTGTGC
>JBDSGA010000130.1:0-2980 GCA_039919235.1 Thermomonas sp.
TTTGGTGCGATCGAACAGCGGATCGAGCGGCAGGACGCCTGACGGTCGCTGCAGCCAGCCGAACGGTCTATCGCCAAGGCCTGTACGTCGGTACTGTGCCCGGGTGCGACATCGGTAATGGACATCCGCGGGAGGCGCGGTGAGCGAATCGTTGCAGCTCTACTCGTACTGGCGTTCCAGCGCGGCCTACCGCGTGCGCATCGGCTTGAACCTGAAAGGGCTCGAGTATGAGATCGTGCCCGTGCACCTCGTTCGCGATGGGGGCGAGCAGCACTCCATCGAATATCGTCAAATCAATCCGCAAGAACTCGTGCCCGTGCTGCGGCATGGGCATCGGCGCCTGAGCCAGTCGCTGGCGATCCTCGAATACCTCGACGAGGTGTGGCCACATCGTTCGCTGCTGCCTGCCACTGCCCGCGAGCGCCAGCGCGTGCGTGCGCTTGCATTGATGGTGGCTTGCGACATCCACCCACTCAACAACTTGCGCGTATTGCAGTACTTCGAAAATGAATGGAACGTGCCGCAGCCAGAGCGCGATGAATGGGTGCGACACTGGATCTCGGATGGCTTCCATGCCGCGGAAGCGATGCTGGCCGACCATCCATCAACCGGCGAATATTGCGAAGGCAATACCCCGGGCTACGCCGATTGCTGCTTGATCCCGCAGATTTACAACGCGCGACGGTTCGGGGTGGCCATGGATCAGTTTCCGACCATGCAACGGATCGAAGCGGTTTGCCTGGCGCTACCTGCATTCGATGCCGCGCGTCCGGAGCGTCAGCCGGACGCGCCCGCACCGAAATGACGCCAAACAAAAACAAAAAGGGGACGGAGGGAATTAAGCGAACCTAATTCCCTCCGTCCCCTTTTTGCCTTTTTTCGATTCGCTAGTGCGTGGGGTTGGCGTTGAATACGTCGGCGTATGGGTCGTGTTCGCCGGCGCCGCCTTCCGACAGGCGGAACTTCAAGGCGAGGCCATCGCGTGAGTCGGCCGCCTTCAGCGCCTCCTCCATTTCGATCCTGCCTTCCTTGAAGAGGCGGAACAGATGCTGGTCGAAGCTTTGCATGCCTTCTTCCAGCGAATCTTCCATCGCCATCTTGATTTCGTGTACCTGCCCGCGGCGCAGCAGATCGCGGATCATCGGGGTGTTGATCAGCACTTCCGCCGCCGGCATCCGGCGACCGTCCATGCCGATCACCAGGCGCTGGCTGACCACCGCTTTCAGGTTGAGCGCCAAGTTCATCAGCACGTTCTTGTGCGCTCCTTCCGGGAAGAAGTTGAGGATGCGCTCGATGGTCTGGTCGGCGTTGTTGGAGTGCAGTGTCGCCAGGCAGAGATGCCCGGTCTCGGCGAAAGCGATCGCCGCTTCCATGGTCGCGGCATCACGGATCTCACCGATCAGGATCACGTCCGGCGCTTCGCGCATCGCGTTCTTCAGCGCGGCCTGGAAGCTATGTGTATCCAGCCCGACTTCGCGCTGGTTCACGATCGACTTCTTGTGCCGGTGCAGATATTCGATCGGATCCTCGATGGTGAGGATGTGGCCAGAAGCCGTGCGATTGCGATGGTCGATCATCGAGGCCAGCGTGGTCGACTTGCCGGAGCCGGTCGAGCCGACGATCAGCACCAGGCCGCGCGGCGCCATGATGATGTCTTTCAGTACATGCGGCAGCTGCAGCTCTTCGATGCTTGGAATGTCGCTGCGGATGGCGCGGATGACCACGCCGACCTCACCGCGTTGCTGGAAGACGTTGACACGGAAGCGTCCCGAGTCCGGCACCGCAATCGCCATGTTGAGTTCGAGCTCGCGTTCGAACTCGACGATCTGGGCTTCACTCATCAGCGAGTAGGCGACCTTCTTCGGCATGCCAGCCGGCAATGGCGCACTGCCAAGCGAATGCAGTTCGCCCTCGATCTTGATGTTCACCGGCGCACCGGAGGTGAGGAACATATCCGAGGCGTTTTTTTCCGCCATCAGCTTCAGGAAGTAGCCGATATCCATTGCACAGGTGTCCTCGATCCTGCCAGCGATTTGCGCTCGTGCCGCCGGCTTCCCACAATGACCGCCGATGCCTTCACATCGTACGGTCCCCCATATGCGCCCAAGCTTCGCACACTTCCGTCCCATCCTGCATGCAGCAGCAGTGGGCCTTGCCCTGTCTTTGGCCGGCTGTGCCAGCCTGCCGCCACCGACCGCCGAACTGGATGCCGCCCGCCAAGCCGTGGCGCGTGCAGACGCCGCCGATGCAGACCAGTACGCGCATGTGCAAGTCGAGCAGGCACGTGCAGGATTGGAACGTGCGCAGGCGGCCATGGCCAAGCATCGCGATGACGAGGTACGCAGCGCCGCGTCGACTGCCGCCGCTGATGGGGACCTGGCCTACACGCTCAGCCGTGCCGCGGTGACCCGCGCCGAATTCGCTCAGCAGCAGTTGGAGATCTCGGAACTGCGTACCCGCCTGCAGATGCCGTCCGAACCACCCATCGACAGTCCCCTGGATCTGGCACTCCCCGCGGCGACCACTGACCTGCGGTTACAGGCATTGGATGCCGATCCGCGCTTGAATTTGTTTGCGCAATACGAACGTTTGCAGGCACGCCAGGCGCTGGTATCGCTGCAGGCCAGCAACAGCCGGAGTCGGACGGCTGCTGCGCTCCAAGCCGAACGCCGGGTGGGCATCGCCGAACAGGCCGCGCGCATCGAAGCCACCCAGCGCGTCAACGACACATTGCAGCGTGAGCGCAGCGACTTGCTGGTGGAAGCCAGCCGACGCGATGCCGAACGTGCGCGCGCGGATGCCGAGCGGCTGCGGATGGAGGCACAAGTGCAGGCCGAGGAAGCCGCGCGTCTTCGCGCCGCCGCGGATGCCGAATCCAGCGCCCGCCAGGCAGCCGAGGCGGTTCTGGATAGCGCACAGGTCGACCAGGGCGCGCGCGTTGCTGCCGCCCGCGAAAAGGAAGCGGCCTTGGCGCGTCAGG
>JBDSGA010000131.1:0-4079 GCA_039919235.1 Thermomonas sp.
ACGCCGATGCCACCAAATGCGATCAAAGCACCCAGCGCCAGGCATGCGGTGATCACGAAGTGGAAGCCTTCCGGCCAGTACGACACCTCTACACCGGACCAAGCATGCACTGCCCAGCTTCCGAGCATGAACAGTGCCAGCGCGACACCGAAACCGGCCATCAGCAAACCGCCACGCCCCTGCCCCGGTGCCTGCGTGGTCAGAGCCGTGCGGGCGACGTTGTAGAAGGAGTCGGGGTCTTCGCCACGACTCGGTGGAACGCGGATATATTTGCCGCGGCCCAGCCAGAAAATGATGGTTGCAATCAGCATCAGCACGCCGGGAATTCCGAAAGCTACTGATGGTCCCAGGTTGCGCAGGAACAATGGCATCAGCAACGATGCAAAGAAGCTGCCGAAATTGATCGTCCAGTAGAACGCATCGAACACGATCTTCGCGAGGTGTTTGTTTGCGGTCGTGAACTGATCGCCACAGAAGCTCACCACCAGTGGCTTGATGCCGCCTGAGCCGAGCGCGATCAGGAACAGGCCGGTGTAGAACCCATTGCGGTTGCCCTCGAACGTCGCCAGGCATGCATGGCCGGCGCAGTAGATGAGCGAGAACCAAAGTACTGTGTTGTACTTTCCGAAGAAGCGATCCGACAGCCAGCCGCCGAGCAGCGGGAAGAAGTACACGCCGATCACGAAGCTGTGGAACACATCCTTGGCCGCGCCTTCGCGCTGGCCATCGGGGATGTAGGCCAGGATGACGCTGCTGATCAGGAACTGCACCAGGATGTTGCGCATCCCGTAGAAACTGAAGCGCTCGCACGCTTCGTTGCCGATGATGTACGGGATCTGCCGTGGCAGGCGTGCGTTCGGTTCCGGTGCGATGTCGGCGTCAGTCATGCGTGGCTCTGGCATTGCGGAATCGCAAGCCTAACCGATGCCGTGCCGGTCATCCCCGCACCCGGCAATACTCTGTTGTCATGCCGGTGCAGTCACGCCCATTCGGTCAAGCCTTCCCGCGCATACAGTTCGGCGAACGTTGGGCGCGCCTTCATTCGCTGCGCAAGCGCATTCAAATGCGGCCATTCGGTCGCCGGCTTCGGCATGCCACGTGACCAGCGCATTAGCATGGTCAGGTAGAAATCTACAATGGTGGCCGACTGGCCAAGCAGGTACGGTCCATGCGCAGACAGATGATCGTCGATGCGCTGCCACTGCGCGTCCACGCGCGTGGCGCACTCGGTGCGCACCGCATCGACATTCGCTTCGCCGGCAGGCTCCTGCGGATACCACCACTGCCGGAACAGCGGCTGCACCATGTTGGCGAGGTTGAACATCCACTGCAGGTAATCGGCGCGGCGTGGATCATCGAACGCAGGCGCGAGATTGGCTTGCGGGTGGCGCTCACCCAGCAACATCGCCATCGCGGCGGCTTCGTAATGCGGCGCGCCATCGATCACCAAGGTCGGTACTACGCCATTGGGATTCAACGCCAGGTAGTCGGCTGACTTCTGTGCCTTGGCGGCCGTATCCACCAGCTGCAGCCGGTGCGTCTCGCCGGTTTCGATCAACAGCCAATGCACCAGCATGCTGGCGGCGCCGGGGGCGTAGTACAGGGTGGTGGACATCATGGTTTCCTGCGAATCGGGCGATGACGGATTCTCGCACGCGTCACCGCGAGTGATCCCATGACTTCGAGCAGGCGTGCGCATGCGCCCGCTCGGATACCATCACGATATCCTTTCGGAGAACATCGCCATGCGCCGCACTCTGCTACTTGCCGCCTTACTCGTCTGCACGTTTGGTGCGACTGCGGCAGAGATACCACTGAGCACCGTCTCCGAACGCTCCGGTTTCACCAAGACGGGGCGCTACGACGAAGTCATCACATTATGCGACGCCTTCGCCGCGTCCTATCCGGCGTCCGTGCGTTGCATCGATTTCGGCATCACACCCGAGGGCCGGCCGATGAAGGCGCTGGTCGTGTCGACCAGCGGTGTACTCGACGCCACCGCTGCACACGCCAGGGGGTTGCCGGTGGTGCTGGCGCAGGGTGGCATCCACGCGGGCGAAATCGACGGCAAGGATGCCGGATTCTGGCTGATCCGCGACCTGCTGGATGGCAAGGTCGGCGCTGGCGTGCTGGACAAGACCGTGCTGCTGTTCGTGCCCGTCTTCAATGTGGATGGCCATGAGAACTTCCGCACATGGAATCGCCCGAACCAGCGTGGCCCGGAGCAGATGGGCTTTCGCGTGACTGGCCAGCGCTACAACCTCAACCGCGATTACGTGAAGGCGGATACGCCAGAAATGCAGGCCCTGCTCGGCTTGGTCAATGCATGGGATCCGTTGGTCGAACTCGATTTGCATGTCACCGACGGTGCCAAGTTCCAGCACGATGTGTCGATCACCGGCGAGCCCACCAATTCCGGCGACGAAGCCCTGCGCACCGCCGGGCGCGCGTTGCGTGATGGCATGGTGGCGAAACTTGCCGCGCAGGGTTCACTGCCGGTCGCGTTCTATCCCAGTTTCGTCAAAGGCGACGACCCGGCCTCGGGCTTCGTGCATGGCGTCAACACACCGCGTTTCTCCGATGGCTATTACGTGCTGCGCAACCGCCTCGGCATCCTGGTCGAAACACATTCGTGGAAGGACTACGCACATCGCGTGCGCACGACCTACAACGCGGTGCTGGATGCGCTCGAGCTGACCGCGGTCAACGCCAGCCAATGGCAGGCGCTGGCCCATGCTGCCGACCAGCGTGCACGCAAGCTAGGCGGACAATCGATACCACTGGACTACGAAGCCACCGACAAGGTGCGCACGATCGATTTCCTCGGCTATGCCTACACACGCACACCGTCGGACGTGTCGGGTGCACTGATGACCCGGTACGACGAAACCACGCCACAAGTCTGGAAGGTGCCACTGCGCGACGACGTCGTGCCGAATACCATTGTTGCAGCGCCCAAGGGGGGCTACCTGATTCCGCAGCAATACGCCGTTGCCGTTGCCAAGCAATTGCTGATCCACGGGATCGACTTCCGCGTACTCACCAACACGACACGCGGTATGCAGGCGCAGGTATTCGTCGCGGACAGTGCGAAGTTCGCACCGAATTCAGTCGAAGGCCACCAGCGCGCAAGCCTCAAGGGCGAATGGCACAACAGCACTGCCGACATCGCCGCCGGTTCGCTGTACGTGCCGATGGCGCAAGACAAGTCGCGCCTAGTCGTCAACATCCTCGAGCCCTTGGCGCCCGATTCGATGGCGGCTTGGGGCGACTTCAACAACGCGTTCGAGCAGAAGGAATACATGGAACCGTACGTGGCCGAGGAACAGGCGCGGCTGATGATGGTGCGTGATCCGGCGTTGAAGACCGCCTTCGAACAAAAACTGCACAACGATGCCGACTTCGCCAAGGATCCGGAAGCACGCCTGAATTTCTTCTATCGCCATCATCCGGCCTGGGACACCGGCACCAATCGTTATCCAGTCATGCGCACCGACACGGTGTATTGAGGGTTCAGCAGTTCTCGTATTTCCAGTTGCGGCGCTTGCCTTCGGCCAGCCATTCAATGGTTTGCGCTAGCCGCTTGACGCGGGTCTCCTCGCGCTTGGCCTCGGTGATCCACTCGGTGTATTCGCGCCTGCATCCGGGCGGGCTGCGTGCACGGCCACATGCAGCTGCCGCAAGATCGGCTGGGCGAACGCGGCGGCGTGTTCGATGTAGGCGTCAATGCGGGGATCAATGGTCATGGGCTTGCGTGCCTGCGTGGACGACGCCATTCTGCACCTTCATGCCAACAGCCGGGCGCGCGATGACCGATAAACGTCACAAGGATGCCGAGCACACCAAACGCGAGCTTCGCGCGGAATTGAACGATGCCCAATTGGAAACCCTGAATGCGCTGGAGAGGTTCGGCTGGGAACTCAAGTTCATCCGCCACCCGATCTTCCAGCCCTCGATCCCTGTGGTATTCGACGGCGACCGCAAGACCTTCGCCATCCTTGAAGCCGACGGCAAGCTCAACGAGCATCCGCCCTTCGACATCAGGCACGATTGATCGATGCGAGACACCACCCCCCCTC
>JBDSGA010000132.1:0-20573 GCA_039919235.1 Thermomonas sp.
TGCAGCGCGCTGATGTAAACGGTTGGCGACTCGATCAGCACATCGCCGGCACGGTGGAAACGATGCCCACGTGAGTTACGACCCGCGCGAATACCCATCGTGCTGATATCGACGACGTCATCACCCAACAACGCCACCAGCCAATGCAACGGACGCGCAAAACCGTAGTCGTGATCGCCCCAGCGCATCGGCTTGGGGATCGGCATGTCAGCCAGTGCTTCGTCGAGCACGGCCTGCAGCAAGTCGGTGGTCTTCGCGCCTTTCGTCACCGCGCGATTCACGAAGCGCTCGCCCTTGGCGTCACTGGTTTTTTCCAGCGCATCCCACGCAACGCCGGACTTGGCGGCGAAGCCTTCCAGCGCGCGCGTCGGCACACCGTTCGCATCCAGCGCGATGTTGAGATACGGACCCAGCACTTCGCTGCGTTGCTCGGGTTGTTCGCTTGCCACTCCCGGCAGCAACACGGCCAGCCGTCGCGGTGAATACAGCGGTTTCGCATCACCAAGCTCGAGGGCGACGCCGCGTTTTTCCAGCGCGACAATCACGCCGTTGAAAAAGGCCTGGGCCAACCCGGGTAACGCCTTGACCGGCAGCTCTTCGGTTCCGAGTTCAATCAACAGCGGTTGCATGCTCATGCCGCAGCCTCCTGCTTCGCCGCATCATGTTTCTTCAAGCCCGGAAACCCGAGTTTCTCGCGCTGTGCGTGATACGCCTCGGCGACCGCCTGCGATAACTTGCGCACGCGCAGGATGTAACGCTGGCGCTCGGTCACCGAGATCGCGCGGCGCGCATCCAGCAGGTTGAAGCTATGGCTGGCTTTGGTGACCTGCTCGTAAGCCGGCAGTGGCAGCGCTAGTTCGATCAGTTTGAACGCTTCGGCTTCGGCTTCTTCAAAGTGCCGGAACAGCACCTCAACGTTGGCGTGTTCGAAATTGTAGGCGGACTGTTCGACTTCGTTCTGGTGGTAGACGTCGCGATAGGTCACGGCTGTCCCGTCGGGGCCGTGCGTCCAGACGATGTCGAACACATTGTCGACATTCTGCAGGTACATGCACAGGCGTTCGAGACCGTAGGTGATCTCGCCAAGCACCGGCCGGCATTCCATTCCGCCGGCCTGCTGGAAATAGGTGAACTGGGTGACTTCCATGCCGTTGAGCCAGACTTCCCAGCCCAAGCCCCACGCGCCCAGCGTCGGCGATTCCCAGTTGTCCTCGACCAGCCGCAGGTCATGCACCAGCGGATCAACGCCGAGTGACTTGAGTGACTCGAAATACAGCTCGACGATGTTGTCCGGCGACGGCTTCATCGCTACCTGATACTGGTAGTAGCGCTGCAGGCGGTTGGGGTTCTCGCCATAGCGGCCGTCGGTCGGGCGACGGCACGGCTGTACGTAGGCGGCGTTCCACGGCTCAGGACCAAGTGCACGCAGGAACGTGGCCGGATGGAAGGTGCCGGCACCGACTTCGAGGTCGAGCGGCTGGACCAGCACGCAGCCCTGCGCAGCCCAGTAGGTATTCAGGCGCTGGATCAGGTCCTGGAACGTAATGCCCTCGAAAAGCGGGCCTTCGAAGCGCGGAGTGGTGGCCATGGGTTCGTCGTGTGCGGCTAGCCCGCTAGTATAAGTGGCCCAACCGAGAGCCCCGAATGCGCGCACCTTTCCTGATCCTGCAAACCGGCCACCCGACGCCATCGATGGGCCGACATGGCAGCTTCGCCCATTGGATCCGGGTCGCGGCCGGATTGCGCGACGACGACGTGGTGGTGATCGATGTCGCCGGCCTTGATGGGAGCGGCGGCGAAGACCTTCCGACTCGCGAGGGTTTCGCCGGGGTCATCGTCACTGGTTCCGGCGCGATGGTCACCGACTGCCTGCAATGGAGCGAGGCCAGCGCCGCATGGCTGCGCGATGCGGCACATGCCGGCCTGCCGCTGTTGGGTATCTGCTACGGCCATCAGCTGATCGCACATGCGCTGGGCGGGCAAGTCGGTTACAACTCGGCCGGTCGCGAGATGGGCACGGTCGACATTGGCCTGCAGCCGGATGCCGGTGAGGATCCGTTGTTCGCCGGGATGCCGCCGCGGTTTGCGGTGCAGGCCACCCACCTGCAGACGGTGTTGGCGTTGCCGGAGGGCGCGCATTTGCTGGCGACCTCTCAACAGGATGCGGCTTGCGCGTTTCGCTGGGGCCGGTGCGCCTGGGGCGTCCAGTTCCATCCGGAATTCAGCACCACCCTCATGCGCGGCTACATAGGGGCCAAGCGCGAGGCGCTATCGCACGAAGGTAGCGATGCCCGGGCGATGGAGCGCGCCGTCCGCGCGACGCCGCTGGCGCGCCAGCTGCTGCGCAGGTTCGTGGCGCTCGCGTCACATTGACGCGTGCCAGCCGCCGGGTTTGGGTATGCTGATCAGGTTTGAATCTGCGAGATTCCCGGGGAACATGACATGACGACACGTGCGGTGGGGGCTAGCCGAGGTTGGGGCTGGTTGCAGCAGGCAATCAACCTGGGCCGCAACAATCCCAGGGCCATTTTTGGTGCCGCTGGCCTGATGGCGATCGTGGCTCTGATCCCGAGTGTGTTGCAGGTCGTCCTGCAATTCGTATTCAAGGAAAGCCCCAGCGCCATCGTGGCGGTCATGGCAATCACTACAGTGCTGTCGATGGTAGTCACTGCACTGTTGATCGGCGGCCTGTTGCGGGTCATCCACGCGGCCGAGAATGGCCAGCCGACGCATGCCACGGCGATCTTCGATACCTTCCGCGATGGCCATCTGCGGGTCCGGCTGATCGGTTTCGGCGTGCTGATGATGGTCATCTACCTGGGGGTGTTCATCGCCGTGATCAGCCTGTTTGGCCAGGATTTCATGCGGTGGTACTGGGAGCTGATCACCTCGGCGCAAGCCATGCAGGCAGGCGGCGCTGCGGTACCGCCGCCGAACCTGGCGGATATGCCCGAGGGCTTGGGACGGATCATGGCGATCGGTTCCCTGTTCGCGCTGTTCATGGGCGGCGTGTATGCCATCGGTTTCGGCCAGGTGGCGCTGGCTGACCGCAAGGTGGGCGAAGCCTTCGTCGATGGCCTGCGCGGCACCATCAAGAACGTGCTGCCGATCGTGGTGCTGGCGGTCGTGTCAGTCGTCGGGATGTTGGTGCTGACCCTCGGCGTGGTGCTGGTGGCAGGGATCATCACCTTGGTGGTCGGTGCGATCAGCAAGGCGCTGGCCATGGTGCTGCTGATACCGATCTACTTCGGCATGATCTTGCTGCTCTACGTGGTGATGTTCGGCGTCATGTATTTCATGTGGCGCGACATCTGCACGGATGCGGCGCCAGTGACCTTACGGGCGGACCAGCTGGAACTCTGAAGCTGGCTGTCCGGTGGGACTTAGAGCCCGCCCATCACATGTTGCATGACCGCATTCATCGTGGTCTGGATGTGGATGAACAGCCACAGGAACGTCGCCAGCGCAGCTGCGCCCTGCAGGATCAGCCATCCCCGCGCCCAGGCCGGCAGCCTGGGATCGTTGCGTTCGCGCAGGACGCGGGTATCGCTGATGCGGTCGTGCAGCGCGAGGTGCTTGGGTGGCAGCATCACCATCGCATGGCCGAGGTTGAGGGTCAGCCAGGACAGCGAAGAGGCCAGGAAGCGTTGCAGCGCATGGCCGGTGGTGAGCGGTTTCCCGTCGGCGCTCGTCACCACCAATCCCAGCGCACGCTTGCCCGGCGTGGCGTGCCAGCGTGTAGATTCGAAACCCACCGACCACAGCAGCGCCAGCAATGCATACAGCAACATGGGCGTCAGCAGCATGTCGCTGAGGGCGGTTTGCAAATGCGTCACCGCGCCGCCAAGGACCGGATCGGACAGCCAGGCCCGCGCCATTTCTGTATTGGGCTGCGGATTGGCCAACATGCCTTCCATCAGCCGCGGCAATGCGAGCTTGAGCGAGTCAATCGCTGCGCTGGCGCTGGCCACATCATGTTGCAGGTGCGAACTGGCAAGCAGCAGCAGCACGGGCAGCAGGCAAGCCGCGTCGAGCGACCAGGCCACGTAGCGCTCCTTGAGGTTTGCGGGTTTCAGGCCGTCTGGCTTCAGCCCGTCTGGATCCAAACCTGCCATGACCGTGGCCGTGGACTTCAGGGCCGCGAGCTTCAGCGTCTCATCGCCGTGCTCAGGTGCGGGCGTCTGCATCCGCCGCCGTCCGCGGTGTGACCATGGTGGCCGCGATGATTCCGGCTTCGTAGAGCAGGCACATGGGGATCGCCAGCATCAGTTGCGAGACCACGTCGGGCGGAGTCAGCACCGCCGCGACGATGAACACGCCCACTACCGCATAGCCACGGCCTTCGCGCAGTTGTTTCGGGGTCACCCAGCCGAGCAATGCAAGGATCACCAGCGCCACCGGCAGTTCGAACGACAGGCCGAAGGCGAGGAACAGCACCAGCACGAAATCGAGGTAGGCGCTGATGTCGGTCATCATCGCCACTCCGCTGGGGGTCACCCGCGCCAGGAAGCCGAACACCATCGGCAGCACCAGGAAAAACGCGAACGCGCAGCCGGCGTAAAACAAGGCCAGAGCCGAGCCCAGCAAAGGCAAGGCGAGTTTTTTCTCGCGGCGATACAAGCCGGGCGCGACGAATGCCCAGACCTGATACAGCAGCCACGGCATCGATACCATCAGCGCGGCGAAGAACGCCAACTTCATCGGCGCGAAGAAGGGCGATGCGACTTGGGTAGCGATCAGCTGGCCGCCCTTGGGCAGTTTGTCGAGCAATGGCTGGGCAAGCAGACCATACAGTTTGTTGGCGAACGGCAGCATCGCCGCCAGCACCACCAGCAGACCCGTGACCGCACGCAGCAGGCGCGAGCGCAGCTCGAGCAGGTGCGCAATCAGCGGGCGTTCGGCGCCAGTGCCTACATCACTGTCCATGCGCGTCCTGCTTGGGCACGTCTGCCGTGAAATCAGTGGGCGGTTCGATGACGGGATGTTCGGCGACGGCAGCTTCGGCCGCGGCATCTTCAATCAGCGTCTGCGGAAGCTCCGAGGCGACAGGTGTCCGCACCTCGGTCATCGTGCTGGCGACTGAACTGCGGATCTCGGCATCGGTCGCGCGCAGGTGAGCCTCGGTTTCGCGCATCACCTGTTGGCCATCGGCCAGGCTGCGGCGCAAATCTTCGCTGGCGATTTCGCGCTCGAGCTCGCTTTTCACCGAATACCACTGCGCGCGCGCGCGGCGCACCCACAGGCCGACGAAACGTGCGGCCTTGGGCAAGCGCTCCGGGCCGAGCACGACCAGTGCGACCAGCCCGACCACCAGCATTTCGCCGAAGGAGAAATCAAACATCGGCTAGGTCCTTGTGCCTGTTCCGCTCGCGAGGGATCAGCGCGGTACGTCGTCGCGGTCGCGTTGTTCGCTGCCGGTCTTGGTGGTGTCGGCCGGATTGGCAGGGTTGTCGCCGATGCGCGCGGCAGGCTTGTCTTCGTCGCCGCGCATGCCTTTCTTGAATTCGTCGACGGCCTTGCCGAGGTCGCGTGCACCGCCGGTCAGGCGCTTGGTGCCGAACACCAGCACGACGATCACCAGCACGATGAGCCAGTGCCAGATGCTGAAGCTGCCCATGGATGCGCCTTTAGGAGAGTGGGGAACGTAATTCTAGCGCTTGTGCGTTCAATGGCCTGCCAGGGCGCCTGATCAGGGGTTGCTGCTGACAGGTGCTGGATTTGCTGATGGCGCCACGTCCGGCAGAGCGGTGGTGGTGGCCGGATTGTGATTGTCGATCGGCTGCACGCTGGTGCCGGGATTCGTCGGCGCGCCGGCAGGTGTCGCCGCATCGATTTCCTTGCGGGCACGCGTTTGGCGAGCGCCAGCGGTGGCTTCTTCCAGCGCATCGCGGAATGCCACGATGGCGGCTGACGGCGCCTGCGTCGCGCGACCCTCGAATACCATGCGCGGGGTGACGCCATCGCCGTAAGCGGTGCTGTTGGCGCCGTTGTCGATCGACAGCACCGCGCCATCCAGGGCGACGCCGGCAAACAGGCCGCGCGCACGCGACCACGACCAGATCTCGGCCTTGAATTCGCCGTCGGTGGCGGCCGCGGCGTTGCGCCCGATTGGACCCGCAGCCACGCTGGCATCGGCACCAATGGTGAATTTGCCGTTGACGATCGACTCCAGCCCACGATCGCTGCGGAATACCAGGATCACGTCGGCGGATTGCACGCCAATCTGCAGCCCGAAGCTGGCTCCGGCCAGTTTCACGAAGACCGGGTTGGACCAGGTGCCGTCGGGCGATTTCACCGACATCATCCCCAAGCCGCGGCGGCCGCCCAGCAGGAAACCTGCCTTGATCGTATCGGGCACTACGACGATCGCCCGCGCTTCGTCCAGCAAGCGATCTGGAATGCCGGATTCCGGGATGGACTGGATCTGACGGACCACGCGCACCGCGTTTTCCGCGCGTACGTCCTCACGATCGCCGGCAATCGCAGCGGATGCGGCCAGCAGACCAGCAAGGGCGAATGCGAGGCGACGGCGTGGGACTGGCTTCATGGCGTTCTCTTGCGAAGGAGGAGACACCGCATGCTGGCGCCCCGGGGATGAATCCATCCTAAGCCGCGGTCGAAGAAGCGCAAGCGCCAACGAGGAGCAAGGGATCGTTTGTACCGTCACTCGTGCTATCGCCTCCACGCTGGCGCTGCCATCCTATGCAGATGACTGAATCCGACACGCGCAAGAAAGCCCTGTTGCTGGTCAACCTGGGTACGCCCGCCGCGCCGACGCCGAAAGCCGTGCGCCGCTACCTGGCGGAGTTCCTGCATGACCACCGCGTGGTGCAGCTGACCCGCTGGCTGTGGTGCCCGCTGCTGCACTTCGTGATCCTGCCGCTGCGCAGCCCGAAAGTCGCCCACAAATATGCGGCGGTGTGGTTGCCGGATGGCTCGCCGTTGGCGGTGTACACCGCGAATTTGGCCAAAGCCGTGCAGGTCCGCTTGCCGGATTGGCAAGTGACGTATGCGATGCGTTATGGGGAGCCGTCGCTGTCGTCTGCGTTGGCGCGACTGCGTGCTGAAGGTGTTCGCGACGTGCGCGTGTTGCCGCTGTATCCGCAATATTCGACCACCACGACCGAAGCGGTTGCCGATGTCATCCAGACGCATGACACGGGTTTGGACGTCAAGATGCTGGCCGAATATCACCGGGATGCCGGTTGGGCGCGCGCGGTCGCCGCCTCGATCCGCGACCACTGGGACAGCAATGGGCGCGGCGAGCGCCTGCTGTTGTCATTCCACGGCATCCCGCAGCGTCTGGTTGATGGCGGTGATCCCTATGCGACGCAATGCGAGGGCAGCACGCAGGCGATTGCCGAGGCGCTTGGCATCCGTCGCGACGAAATCATGCTGACGTTCCAGTCGCGCTTCGGTCGCGAGCAATGGTTGCAGCCCTACACACAAGGGACACTGGAGCAGCTTGGCCGTGATGGTGTGCATGCGGTCGACGTGGTCTGCCCAGGCTTCGCGGTGGATTGCCTGGAAACGTTGGAGGAAATCACCATCGAGAACGCCAAGGCGTTCCGCGATGCCGGCGGTCAGGCGTTGCGCTATATCCCGTGCCTGAATGCCGGCGCTGCACATGCGGACGCACTCACCGCATTGGCAACGCGCGACGAGGGCTGGAACTGATGCGCGAGTTCCAGGTCGATATCCCGCTGGGCCGCATCGCCGGCCTGCGCAATGATGCGGTTTCGCAGGGGGGTGGTGTGCCGCGCGTGCTGGCGTTGCACGGCTGGTTGGACAACGCGGCCAGCTTCATCCCGTTGGCGCCACATCTGCACGGGATTGACCTGGTCGCGATTGACCAGCCCGGCCATGGTCGCAGCGCGCACTTGCCGCCCGGCACCGACTATTCCTTCGTCGGTGCGATCAACGCGATCCTGGATGTTGCCGATGCATTGGGCTGGGAGCGTTTTGCCCTGCTTGGTCATTCGATGGGCGCCGGCATCGGCAGCCTGATCGCAGCCGCCTGCCCCGAACGAATCGAGCGTTTGGTCGTGATCGAAGCCCTGGGCGCGCTGGCGGAAGTGCCCGAACACACGGTGGCGCGGATGCGCGAGGCAGTCGCGGCGAACCGGGCACTACCGGGCAAGCGCTTGCGCGTGTTTCCCGATATCGACACCGCAGTGCGGGCGCGCATGCAGGCGACCCGGGTACCAGGAAGTGGTCTCACCGAACCATTGGTGCGATTGCTGGTCACGCGTGGACTGGCTGAAATCGAAGGCGGCTTTGCCTGGAGCAGTGATCCGCGCCTGACCCTGCCGACCATGACCCGCATGACCGAGGCGCAGGTGGAAAACCTGGTGGCCGGTATCGAATGCCCTGCCAAGGTGATCTTCGGCGAGCCTGCCCAGCCCTACCTGCCTGATGCGTTGCGTCGCAAGCGCGCCGCCCTCTTGCCACGGGGCGAGCTGATCTTGCTGGCAGGCGGCCATCACCTGCACATGGACCAACCGGCTGCGGTCGCCGCGGCCATTGGGAATTTCCTGCTTCAGCCTTGATCTGCCAGGAAGCTGCCGGGTTGGCAGGTCAGCCTTCGCCGCCCGTGCGGATCGCGATCTGGGTGCCGCCCTGATCGCCTTTCATCATCTGATATACCGTCTGGCGCTTGTCTTTGCTGTAAACCAAGGTCGCGCTTCCCTCTGCCGCCTGCATCGCCATCTCGCGCTTCCAGCCGTCTGCTTCCATCGTCTTCTGGATCGTTGCGGAGACGTCGCCAGAAGACGCATCCGTGGTCATGTTGACCATCTTCATGCCAGACATGTCCATCGCGCTGTTGACCGCGCTATGCGCTGGCAGGAACACGTCCTTGGGAAAATCGGCCGGAAGCGGCACGCTTTGTCCATCCTGGCTGGTGGCGACTTTGATATCGCCGTCTTCCGACTGGATGGTCATGGTGCCGCCATCCTTGTCGAGGTCGACCTTGTTGCCAGTGGTCCGCTCGATGGCGGCTTCGGTGACCTTTTCGGTCATCTTCTTGCAGGCCGTCAGTGGCAGCAGCAGGACGACGGCCAGAATTGGGAGCAACAAGCGCACCGTTTGGTAGCGGGCCAAGCTGGAGCGTGTCGCCATGATGGTTCCCCTGTGTTGATCTGATCCTTCAGGGGATACGTACAAGCGCTATTCAACCGGCCAGCAAACCCCGCAACTGGCCTTTCAGTTGCCTTCCATGGGTACGAAAATAATCGCGTTCGGCGTGCCAGCCGGGAAAGCGCGCCTCGACCTCACTCCAGAATCGGCGCGAATGATCACCATGCATCAGGTGGCAAAGCTCGTGCACCAACACGTATTCGAATGCGCTCGGGCGTGCCAGTACCAATGCAAGGTCCAGCGACAAGGTTCCATCCGGAGCCAGCGAACCCCACTGCGAGGTAGTGCGCTTGAACACGATCCTCCGCGGAGCGCGCGGCAGGCCATGCAAGTAGGTCGGGAGCCAGCGGCCGACATCGGCGCGGGCCTGCGCTTCGTAGAAATCCCGCAGCCCACGTTGCAGGGCGGCATCACCTGCGCGGGCTGGCGCGGCAAACAGAAAATTGCCGTCGGCGTCGATGTCGAGACGCGTGGCACGTCCCGCGCTCCAGCGCAGCGGATGCATTGCGCCTCGCAAGGGCAACGCATCGGTGGCGTCGCGCTGCAAGCCTCCATTCGCATGTTGCACATGCACGCATAATTGCGACGCTAACCAGGTGCGGTGTTCGTGCAGGAACCGTTCGCTCGTCACCAGGCTCGCGCGCAGCGGCATGCTCAAGCGTGCGCCGCGTTCGTCCACCGAGAGTTTGAGCCGCCGCGCACGTGGATCGCGCACGCGCAGCACGTCGACGGATTGGCCGTCGTCGAGCACGAACACGATGGTGTCGCGCTGCACCCGCGATGGCGCGGGTGCAGTACGTGCAGGCGAGAGCAGGCGGAACAGTGATCGCATCTGTGCAGCTTACGATGCGATGGCGTCTAGCTGCTCAGGCGTCCGCCTTGCTCAGCTTCAGCGCGGCTTCCAGCACCAGGAACAGGCGCCGGAATTCGCCGGACATCAGTGCGAAGCGGGCTTCGAGCTCAGCGCGAATATCTTCGCGCTCGCTGGATTCGAGTTGGTCGACGGCGCCATCCAGCAATTTGAATTTGCGCACCACCAAGTCCTCGCCCAGCACGAAGCTGACGTGGTCATCCAGCACCAGCGCGAGCCGGGTGACCTGCTTGCCGGCTTCCAGGTGCTTGGCGATTTCTTCGCCAGACAATTCCATGCGTTGGACCTTGACCACGGCGCCGTTGTCGGAGGGATCGCGCAGTTCGCATTCGTCACCCAGCGACAAGCCTTCCGGCAATGCATCGCCTGCGATCCAACCAGTGAGGATGGCGCGTGGGGCAACTTCGGCATTGACCGGAAGCGCCGGGAAACTGCCCAGGGCGCGGCGGATTTCCGAGACCACGCTTTCCGCGTTCTTGCGCGATGACGTGTCCACGGCAATCACGCCCAGCTTGGTGTCCAGCAGCGCATCGCTGCGCACCGGACGCACGAACGCGCGCGGCAGCAGTTCGGCGACCAGGTCTTCCTTCAAACGCTTGCGGGTGCGGCCGCCGGGCCGGCGACCTTCTTTTTCTTCGATCGCGGCAAGTTTCTTGTGCAGCAGGTCATTCACCACCGCGCCGGGCAGCAGCTTGTCTTCGCCGCCCACGGTCAGCCAATGGGTGCCGTCGATGGCGTGATCCAAGGCTTGATGGTGCTGGCCCATCGGTGCCACGAAGCCGCGGCTGGACAGTTCCAGCAGACCGACCGGCTTGAGCGCGCAGGTTGCCAGCTGGGTGTCGAGATCGGTGAGGTCGAGTGAGGTGGGGAAGCGGAACAGGGTCAGGTTTCTAAAGAACATCGTGATCCAAAAAGGGGACGGACAAAAAGGGGACGGAGGTAATTAAGCAGGATGTGTTGTGGGGATGGCGATGGAGGCATTCACTTAATTACCTCCGTCCCCTTTTTAGCCAGCATCATCTGCGAGCCAGGCAAGCGTCTGTGTCAGTGGGCGTGGCATCGCGCCATCACTGCGCTTTCCAAGACCGGTAAAATCGAACAGGGCCGGGTCACTCAAATGCGACGGGTGGATGTTGCCTAGCGCGCGCGACAGGATTTCGATGCGGCCAGGCGTTTCCTGCTCCCAGCCGGCCAGCATCCTCTTCACTTGCTTGCGTTGCAGGTGCTCCTGCGAGCCGCACAGGTTGCAGGGAATGATCGGGAATTGTTTGTGCGCGGCATAAGCCTCGATGTCGTCCTCGCGCACATAGGCCAGCGGGCGGATCACCACATGCTTGGCGTCGTCGCTGAGTAATTTCGGCGGCATGCCCGACAACTTGGCGTGGAAGAACATGTTGAGGAAGAACGTATTGACCAGATCATCGCGATGGTGGCCGAGCGCGATCTTGTTGAAGCCATTGGCTTCGGCATAGTGGTAGAGCGCGCCGCGCCGCATCCGCGAGCACAACGAGCACATCGTCTTGCCTTCCGGGATCACCCGGCTCACGACCGAATAGGTGTCCTGCTCGATGATGTGGAAGTCCACGCCAAGGCCGCGCAGGTAGTCGGGCAGCACGTGTTCGGGATAATCCGGCTGTTTCTGGTCGAGGTTGACGGCCGTGATGCTGAACTCGATTGGCGCCCTTTTCTGCAAGTGCAGCAAGACGTCCAGCAGGGTGTAACTGTCCTTGCCGCCGGACAGGCACACCATGACCTTGTCGCCGGCGTCGATCATGCCGAAGTCGGCGATCGCGCGACCCACCTGATGACGCAAATGCTTCGCTAGCTTGTCGGCTTCGCGCTTCGCAGGCGCACTACCGAGGTGGCGCGTGCGCGACACGGGCTCGGTGATTGACAGCGTGGACAGGAGCGGCTGGACGGCATTCATCAGACCGCCATTTTACCTGTCACTGACGGCTCGGCACTGCGCAGGAGGCGCGCTATGCTGCGGCCATGAGCCAGCCGCACGATCCCGTCGAGCTTTCGCGCCTGACCCGGCGCATGGTCCAGTTGCGCCAGGAGCATCGCGACCTGGACAGCGTGATCGAACGTCTGGTCGCCGACCTCCAGGCCGACGAGTTGGCGTTGAAGCGACTGAAGAAACGCAAGCTGCAGCTCAAGGATCAGATTGCCTGGATCGAGAGTGCGTTGATTCCGGATGAGCCGGCGTAGCCGATCCCGCCACAGGCATATCGCAAGTGCTTGATCGCGCAGGTGATCACAAACGGTCACAACTAGTCAGCAACAGGGAAAGACCTGTCGCAAGATGCGAGCGCGTACTCGTGGCGCCCATGAGGGCACCACCACAAGGAGTGCGCCATGAACCTGCAACACGTACGCGGTCGGCCCGTGCTGACCTTCAGTCGCCTGAGCTTGGCCCTGCTGCTGGGACTTGGCTCCATGTCTGCGTTTGCCGCGGATGATCCCTGCAAGAACCCCGATGGGACCGATGTGGTGCCGGCGCCGAGCACCGACCAAGGACTCGAGGACGGGGTCAATGTGACCACGTGCGATTCGGATGCCATCGCCATTGGTCATGACGTGAATGCGAGCGGCCCGCTTTCGATCGCGATCGGTAATGGTTTCGACCTCGACGGCAACGGCACCATCGAGCCCACCGAGATGACGGTGGCGTACGGGTTCGGCAGTGTCGCCTTCGGCAACCTCGCGCGTGCGACTTCGATGGATCCGGCGGTCGCGCTGGGCGTGAACGTGCTGGCATCAGGTAGCTTGTCGGTTGCAACCGGTATCGATACCCAGGCCACCGGAGGTGAAGCGGTGGCGTTCGGCCGCGTGCAGCGCGCCACAGGCAACAACTCGGTCGCGATTGGCAGCGGTTACGTCGTGGTTGACCCGCTGGATTCGAACAACAATTACACGGTCGGCAACACTGCAGCGGGCTACCAGAGCGTCGCCATGGGCGTGGGTAGTCAGGCCCTCAACGACAACTCGATTGCCGTCGGGGGTGCGTGGAACTTCGGCGGCACCTGGTATGGCAACGTGGCATCGGGCCCCGGCAGTTCCGTGTTCGGCGTGGCGTCCATCGCCACCGGTCTGCTTTCGACATCGCTGGGCTTCGGGAATGAGGCGCGCGCCGACAATGCCAGTGCGATTGGCAACGCCAACGAAGTGCACGACATCAACGGCACTGCAGTCGGCTATTACAACCGGATTTTTGCCGGCGCCGGCAATAGTTCCGCATTCGGCTTCGTCAATGTCGTGAACGGGTTAGGCGGGACCGCGGTCGGATCGCTCAACAGCGCCAATGGCCGACATTCGGTGGCGATCGGCAATCGCTCGGTCGGCCAGGGCGACAAGGCGGTGGCAGTGGGCACCTGGTTCGACCTGAACGGCGACGGCATCTTCCAGGCGAACGAAGGCACCGCCGCGATGGGCAACCGGAGTTCGGCATTCGGCGTGGCGTCCAACGCCATTGGCATCGGTTCCCAGGCAATAGGTTTCAACAACCAGGCAGGCGCAGACTTTGCCAGTGCGATGGGCTACGCCAACGAGGTGCACGACACCAACGGCACCGCGGTCGGGTACTACAACCAGATTCTTGCCGGCGCCGGCAACGCTTCCGCGTTCGGCTTCAATAATGTCGTCGCCGGGTTCGGCGGGACTGCGTTCGGCTCACTCAACAGCGCCAAAGGCGAGCATTCGGTGGCGATGGGCTATTCGGTCACCGCCAGCGGGACGGGTTCAATCGCAGTGGGTGGGTGGTTCGACAGAATTACCAACGGCGTCATCGACGCATTTGAACGCACCAACGCCGCGGGGGCAAATAGCGTGGCCTTTGGCCTCATCAGCAAGGCCAATGGCGAGCAGTCGGTGGCCATGGGAGAACAGACCCTGACTGGAGCAAACGCCAAGTATGCCGCCGCGGTCGGGTGGGGGGCTTCAGCGTACGGCCAGGAATCTGCGGCACTGGGCGTAGGCGCATATGCAGGAGCGATCAACAGTGTTGCGGTGGGATCCAATGTCAATGCGACCCAGAAGAGTTCGGTGGCCGTCGGCACCTGGTGGGATTTCAATGGCAACGGTTCCACGGACGCCGGTGAATGGACCGAGGCGCTAGGCGAGGGAAGTTCGGTATTCGGCGTCGCCAGCCAGGCGCTCAACGTGGGCAGCACGGCGCTCGGGTTCAATGCGATTGCCGACCGCGACTACGCGATAGCGGTCGGCAAGACCGGCGGCGAGCACCAGATCATTCACATGGCGGACGGCACCGAAGATACTGATGCGGTCAACCTGCGGCAGTTGAACGGGGTGGGCAATTTCTGGGGCAATACGCTGGCCAGCATGCTGGGCGGGGGCGCAGCATGGTCCGGCGGGATCTTCACCGCGCCTACGTTCACGATCCAGGGCAGCAACTACAACGACGTGGGCGCAGCGTTTGCTGCGGTCGACAGCCGTTTGACGTCGCTGGGTGCAACGGCGGGCGTGCCCGGCCCACAGGGTCCAACTGGTCCCGCCGGCCCACAAGGCCCGGATGGTCCGGCCGGTCCGCAAGGTCCCGCCGGCAACGATGGCGGCTCCGGCCCGGCAGGACCGCAGGGTCCGATAGGCCCACAAGGTCCCGCTGGTGCTGATGGTGCTGATCCGGCATATGTCGATGCCGGTGATGCCGCGACCCTGGGCGCCGCAAACGCGCATGCGGATGCTGGCGATGCCGCGACCTTGGCCTCGGCGAAGACATTCGCCAGCGCCGGCGATGCGGGCACGCTGACTTCGGCCAGGACTTATACCGACACCAAGTCCGCAGCCGCGGTCAGCACCGCCAATGCCTATACCGACAACCGCTTCGCTGCCTGGAACGACAGCTTCACCCAATACCAGCAGGCGGTGGACCTGCGTTTCGCACATACCGATGCCCGCATCAATCGGATCGGTGCGATGGGCAGCGCGATGACCTCGGCGGCAATCAACACCGCCGGCCTGCCCGGGATCAACCGGATTGGCGTGGGCGTGGGCGTGCAGGGCGGACGCTCAGCGGTGGCGATCAGTTACCAGCGCCTGCTGCTTCCGAACGTGAGCGTCTCGCTGACGGGTGCATTCTCCGGCGGCGACACCAGTGTCTCTGCTGGTACCGGCTTCAGTTGGTAACCGGACCTCACTCCAGTGGTGGAGTAGACCGCAAGGTCGGGCGGGGGCAGGCAACTGCCCCCGCTTTTCGTGGGAGTCCATCCCAAAGCGCGCGTATGCTGTCCGCAGAATCTGTCTGGTCGTCATCGCGACGCGGCCACGGGGGGCGGATGGAGCAGCCGATCGATACGGACTCATTGGGGTCGCCAGCATGCTGGCGCTTCGCGCACGTTCGCTTCGACGAAGTGCAGGCAAAGCTCTCGGTGCATGGCGCGGATGTTCCGCTCGAACGAAGTGGCGGCGCCCTGCTTTCACATTTACTGCGCCACGCTGGCGAATTGGTGCACAAGGACACCTTGCTCGAGATCGGTTGGAGCGGACGGATCGTGGCCGAGAACACCTTGGCCAAGGCGATCAGTCGGCTGCGCCATTCGCTGGACGACGAGGACGGCAACCTGCTACGGGTTGTGCATGGCTATGGCTACCGTTTGATCACACAGGTGGAGCGGATCCAGCCAGACGCCCAACCAGACACCGGTCCGCTACCGGCGCTGCAAGTGCCGCAGCCTGCACCTACCCCGGTTGAGGCACGGCGCCTAGCCAGCACTTGGCGATCCGGCGCAGCGGATGCCCTGATCGCCTGCATCGTGCTGTTGGTGATGGGGACGGTGTTCCTGTTGCCGATCACGGATTCCGCAGGGGCTTCCGCCACGCCGACCGTGGCATCGATCGCGGTGCTGCCCTTCGTCGACCTCAGTCCGCAGCAGGACCAGGCCTATTTCGCCGATGGGTTGGCCGAGGAATTGCTGGACAATCTGTCGCAGCTTCAACAATTGAAAATCGCCGCGCGCACGTCCTCATTTGCTTTCCGCGACCGCAAGACCGACATCCCCGGCATCGGTCGCGCGTTGAATGTCGCCAGCGTGCTGGAGGGTAGCGTGCGCAAGTCCGAGGGACGGGTGCGAGTGAGCCTGCAGCTGATTGACACGGCGGATGGCTACCACCGATGGTCGCAGACCTATGACCGCCCGATCACCGAATTGTTCGCGATGCAGGACGAGATCACGCGCGCCGTGCTGGATGCATTGCGCATCGAACTCTTGCCGGAGCAGGCGCATGCCTTGAACCGGCACGGCACGCTCAACCATGAGGCCTACACCCAATTCCTGTTCGCGACCCATGTCTTCAAGGATGACGAAACCAGCGAGCGGCGTACGCTCAATGCCTATCGCCGCGCGGTCGCGCTGGATCCTGGCTATGTGGATGCGTGGCTGGGGTTGGCGGGTGTGCTCGGTCACATGGGCCTGTATGCGGACAGTGCCGAGGAAGCGTTAGCCGGCAAGCGCGAGGCGCTGGAGATCAATGATCGGATTATCCGGTTGGCGCCGGGCCGTGCCGACTTGTACTTGCAGCGTGCCGACATGCGCTATGCGCACTGGTGGGAATGGCAAGGGTCGGATCGTGATTTTGCCGAGGCGGCCCGGCTGGGCCTGCGCGACGATCCCGATTTCATGTATCGGCTGTCGCGCCTGCGCGCGGCCACTGGCCGTATGCAAGATGCGCTGGCACTGACCCAGCGTGCCAGCGAGGTCAATCCGGCCAGTAGCACCGGCTTCACCGTACGTGGCTACCACTTGTTGTCGCTGGGTCGCTACACCGAGGCGCATGGCGTATTGGAGCAGGCGGTGCGTTTAAACCCGTTGGACGAACATGCGCACTACTACCTGGGCTTGGTGGAGTTGTTGCAGGGTCGTCCAAAGATTGCGATGGAGCACTTCGAGGACAGCGCCCATGTGTTCCGCCTGACCGGTGCCGCGCTGGCGCACTACAGCATGGGCGATAACGCTGGTTCCGAGCGCGAGCTGCAATTGCTGGGTAGCCGCTACGGGTTCATCACGCCATACCAGATGGCCGAGGTCTACGCATGGCGCGGTGAAACTGACAAGGCTTTCGTGTGGCTGCAGCGTTCGGCGCAACTGCGCGATGCCAGCTTCATGTACCTGGCGTTCGATCCGCTGTTGGACAACATCCGTAGCGATCCCCGTTTCGCCGCCTTGATGCAACAGGTCGGCTTGCCCGGCATCGGTCTGCACAGTGCGCGCGCTGTAGAAAAGCTGGCCGGGTCGGAAAAGGGGCCAGAGTAAATTTCCTGCCGGTTCTCTACGGTCATTCCAGAGTGTTGGTCAGGAAACTTTACTCTGGCCCCTTTTCCTCGGGTGCCGCAGTGATCGTCGGGAACTCTCCGGTGATTCGACCAGTCTCCGGACTGATCTTTTCAATGGTGTGGCGCAGTTCGCGGCCCAGCACCACGCGTGCATCCTTGGCCCAGGCATTCAGGCGATCGTCGAACGCGAGCTTGCTGTTTTCGTCCGGCCACACCAAGCGCATTTCGCGCAGCTTCTGGATGAAGCCACGAAATAGTCCCTTGTCGAAGAATTCTGGCGCAGCGGGGGCGTACAGCAGGCTCAGGCGTTGCGCGGCCTGCTGGCACAGGGTTTCCAGTTCGCCGGCGCCGAGCGCACCCGAGCCATTCTTCACCAGCACCGAAATCGCGATGTAGTAACGCTCGAATGCCTGCTGCAACGAATGCCCAAGCGCGCGCAGGCGGAACACTTCGTCGGTCTGGCCGGCGCTGCGGGCGAGGATGCCGCCGTCGTCATGACTGACCTGTTGCAGCAGGCCCTCGCGGATGAAGACTTCGATGGTGGCATCGATACGCGCGGCGAAACCGTCTTCATCCCACGGCAGGAACAGCTCCGCCTGCAGGAACGGATAGAGCGTGCGGCCAATGCGCTGCAGTTGCAGCCGGCCCATGCGCCGGTTGTTGAGAAAGCACACCGCGATCCACGCCGACGCAGTGAACAGGTGCAAGACGTTATTGCGGAAGTAGCTGAGCAGCACCGCGTTCTCGCCATCCACGCTGAGCACGTCGCCCAAGGGATGCGCGATGCGGGTCAGGGTGCCGATTTCCTCGCCATGCGCGACGATTTCGCTTGGCGTGTGCGGGGTGACGGTGACGAGGTCGGAATACGGCAATTCGCTCAGCAACGCCTTGCTCAATGCGATCTGCGCCAGCAAGTCGGCCTCGCCCATCGCATGCTTGGGCGTGGACAACAGGGCCATCGCCAGCAGGTTGATCGGGTTGACGTCGGCTGCGCGGTTGCAGTTCACCTGGATGCGATTGGCCAGCGCGTCCACGGTCGCGCCCAGCCAAGCGGGCTTCTCGTCTTCGGCCACGGCCTTGCCGTCCCATTCGGGCGCATGTTTTGCCAGCATCTGGTCCAACAGGATGCCTTCACCGAAATTCACCACGACCTGCCCGTAGTTGCTGCGCAGGACCTTGGGGATGCCGCCAAGTAGTTGCCAGATGGATTCCTTTGGCTTGGTTTTGCCGGTCAACTCATCCTGGTAGCTGCTGCCTTCCATCAATTTTTCGTAGCCGATGTAGACCGGCTGGAACAGCACCGGCCGGGTCGGCTGGCGCAGGTACGCGCGGACCGTCATCGCCAGTGAGCCGCCTTTGGGCTGCAGCAAGCGGCCAGTGCGCGAGCGCCCGCCTTCGATGAAGTATTCGATCGAATAACCGCCGGCGACCAGCTGCGCCATGTATTCGCGGAATACCGCCGAGTACAACGCATTGCCGCGGAAGCTGCGGCGTGCGAAAAACGCGCCGCCCTTGCGCAGCAAGGTGCCGACCACCGGCAGGTTGAGGTTGATGCCGGCAAAGATGTGCGGCGGCACGATGCCATGCGTGTAGAGCAGATAGCTCAGCAGCAGGTAATCCATGTGGCTGCGGTGGGTCGGCACGTACACCACTTCATGGCCCGGTGCCGCCTGCTTGAAAGCGTCGAGGTGATGGACCAGCACGCCGCGGTAGATGCGGTTCCAGACCGGGGTCAGCAAGTAACTCGCCGAGCGCACCACCGGGTGCGAATAGTCGGCGGCGATTTCGTAAGCGAAGCCTTGTGCCTTCTGCCAGGCGGCTTCGGGGGTGCTCTTGTCGCGGCGGGCCTGGTCGGCGATCGCATCGCGTACCGATGCCGAGGCCAGCACCGAATCCACCAGCATGCGCCGGGTCGACAAGTCGGGGCCGACCACCACCTCGCGCACGCGCCGGAAATGGGTGCGCAACACCCGCGACAACTTGCGCACGGTGCGTTCTGGCGGCAGCTCTTCGCCGACGATGCCGCGCAGCGCCACCGGCGGCGCGAATTGCACCAGGGTGTCGCGGCCATTGAGCAGGATCGCCAGCAAGCGGCGGAAGCGGCCGACAATGGTCCAGTTTTCCGAGAACAGCACCGAGAACCAGCCGCTGCTGCGGTTCGGCGCCTGGCCCACGAAAATCGAAACCGGCACCAGTTGCACATCCAGCGACGGATCGTCCCGATGCGCCTGCAGCAGGCGGGCCAACGAACCCGAATGGGTCTTGTGCTCCGGCCCCGGCAACAGCCCCAGCGCATTCGCGTGGCGGCGCGACAACGCGACGTACGCGCGCTTGCGGCCCAGCGGATCGCCGGCCATCGGCTGCAATGGCGGCGGCAGGCCGGCCTCGCGGCAGGCGCGCTGCAGGATCAGTGCATTGGAGAGACCGTAATCCTCCAGCACGTAACAGACCGGGCGGCCGTCATCGAATTGGTTGAACTGCGCTGGTTGGTCGGGCTCGATGTCCAGCTTCAACCATGGATCGACTACGCGGCCAAGGATCCGGGCCCAGAGCGGTGGCTTGACGCTCGGCTTGGTCGGGGCGGGTGCTGCTGGTGATGATTCAATGGCCGCCACCAGAACAACGTTGGTTTCGACTGCGGGTTCGGCTTCACTCGATGCCGTATCCGTCAGGAACGTCGGCAACGGCAATGAGGGCACGTCGGTGCTTGCCTCGGTCGCTTGGTTCGTAACGGCATCACCTTCGGCCGGTGTATGGTCGCTCGGCACGCTTGAATGCTCCCCGCCAGGCGCAGGTTCGAACAGGCTGGCTTGGGTCGGGCTGGCTTGGATTGGCGTTGGGGAACGGTTCGGCATCACCGCCATTATGGCGAAGCTGGCTTCCCGCTGCCCGGCCCCTTCGCCAGCGAGGATTGGGCACCCGTCACTAAATCGGCCAAATACCAGTGCCCGTCGATGCGCACGGCGGGGACGATGGCGTCGATGTCGCGTCCGGCGAATGGATAGCGCAGGCGCAAGCGGGCGGTGTCGCCGGTCTGCTCCAGCAGTTGCACGTTCAGGCTGCGCAGGCTGGCATCCATGTCCAGCCCATACTGCGTGCGCATCTGCGCCAGCAGGGTAGCGATAAAGGGCGACATCCGATTCAGGCTGGAGCGCATGCCCAGTTTGGCAAAGGCTGCGTTGCCGGCCTTGCCGTCGATGCCGCTGCGTTGCGCGGCGGCGGTCAGTGCGGTGAAGAAGCGGTCGGCGCGGGCGGTGTCCGACAGCGGCGCGGCCA